>DAOUVA010000183.1 GCA_030667885.1 Phycisphaerae bacterium | reverse complement strand
GGAAAAGCAGAAAAAAGACGTAACGGAATCGCTGTTTCAGCGTCTAAGTTAATGAAAGCAACAGGGCGCAATGTCTATAAAGTGCTTTTTCTCGTATAAATAAGTTTTGAATCCGAGGCAGTTATAGTGTAATTATGTAATGTCTTTACGAATCCTTGTAAGCGGAGTGGATTTATGAAAAAGGTCATTTTAGTCATAACGCTGGCATCGGCCTTAGTATTGGTCTCGACGTGTGCAAAGCGAGAGCCCTTAACAGAAGAAGGTAAATGCAAGCTGAAATACCAGCAAGTTGATACATCGGAATCTACAATATACTATGCCCGTCAGGATCAGGCCAAACTCTCAGAAAAGCCGGCTCAATTAAAAGACCTGCCTAAGAAAATATCGGGACAAGTTTCTTATTTTCTTGCCAAAATAGGAGATAGAGACATTCCGATCGTTGTAGACCGTGCGAATAAGTACGACCTTTACTTGGACACGGATGGTGACGGTTGTTTGTCCGATGAAAGAAGCTTCAGTGTCAGTCACGTTAAAAAACGGTTTAGTACGGCAGATTACTACAGATTTGGGCCAATATCAGTGGAATTTGACCAGCCTGATGGTAAATTAGCCAGGCGGATTTATGTTATAACTGGTAGCCCTAACATAGAGTACCTTTGCATTTGTCCGGCGGACTACCGCAAGGGTAAGATTCTACTGGGCCAAAATATCTATGAGGTGGCGGTAGTCGATGGCAATTATGATGGGAAGTACGATAAAATATTTTCACCCCCCATCGAAAAGGCCTGGAGGCCCCGATGCGACTCATTTGTCATTGACCTGAACCGTGATGGGAAACTGGATTGGGCACCTAAAATAGCCTCCGAACTCACGCCACTGAGCAGAATGGTGAAAATTGAGAATTCCTATTATAGCATTAATGTTGATCCCGAAGGAACGACTCTTGAGCTAAAAAAAATCGAGCCGGAATTCGGTACACTTGACCTTTGTGGCGCAGATATAATAATAAGGTTTTGGTCCGACGCTGCGGAACAGTACATATCAGGCTCTGAGGATAATTGGCAGCTTCCGGCAGGCAAATACTCAGCGCTGTTTATAGAATTGACCCAAAAAGATACTTCCGGAAACCGATGGACCTTTAGTAGCAACCAGAAAAGAGGTGAGCTTGAAGATTTTGAGATTCGCTCCGACCAGAAGAGTTCATTTAAGATAGGACCTCTATTTCGTATTAAGACAACTGCACGAAGAAGCAGTAACACCGTGTTAATTGGTTTTGACCTTGAGGGACAGGCGTCAGAGCAGTATACACACGGTTTGACAAGAAATGACATACATGTGTCCGCTCCATTGTTTAAGGTTATTGACGAGGCAGGCAATGTGATTGACTCCGGCCAGTTTGAATATGGGAGAAACTGGATGTGTCAGTACCGGTGGCGAGTACCAAAAGATTTCAAAGGCAAGTACAAAGTGCAGATAGATATGGATCTTGGGCCGTTTGAAGTAATACAGGACGAAACCTGGCATGTGATAGAATAGAAGAGCAAAACAGTGTTCCAACCGGGCTTTTTTTTGCTGGCATTTTTCTCTGGTTTGGAATAATATAGTTTCGATGCGAAAATTGCAAAAGAGGAAATAAAGATATGAAGAAAAGAGATATATGGATTTCCGTTGCTATTATAGCGGCTGCGGTTCTGCTTTTATTCTTATCTTTGCAGAAGAAAGGCCGTTTGCAGATTGATGCCGGAGGTGCTGTTACTACCATGCGGCTTAGTAACAGTTGGCTTGGTAAAACAATGATTAGCTCAGAAGCCCAGCCGAGCTTAGTAAGTGCACGTCTGCACAGGCCGCAATGGCTGAATGTGTTGATGCGGCAGGGCAGCGATACGTGGCAGCTTGAGAGTCGCGGGCCGTGGGGACAGCTTTCAACAATCACAGTGAAAAGCAACGACACAACAGTCCTTAAATTAGGCCCCCCTTTTCAGATTAAACCCAAAGTCCTCTTTACCGGTACGAAAGTCTCAATAGATTTTAATATTATCGGTAAGGCCGGTGAGCATTACTACAATGTGATAACGCAAAACAACAAGAGGGCCCCTGCACCAGGAGTGAAGATTATCGACCAGGACGGGAGCGTACTTGCCTCCGGTAAATTCGAGTATGGCTGAGGCGGTACATGCCGGTACTCGTGGCGAGTGCCAGAAGATTTCAAGGGCAAGTACCAGGTGCAGGTGGATGTCAATCTGGGGCCTTTTGAAACGATCCAGGATAAAACCTGGCACTTGATAGAGTGAAACAAATCAAGCCACGAACGCCGGCGGGTAAAGAGATAAATTCTCTTGCCCGCCTTTTTTATTGGAATGAAACAAATGAAAAGCAGCAGGACAATTGAATAAAGGGATGGTTATTATGAAAGGTGTTGATAATATCGGCCTACGTGAGGTTAAAGCCGTTTACAGCGGGCCTGAAGGTCAGCTTTGGGAACTGATAATGGGAGAGCAGATTCATATCGGTGGCTTTGCTTCCTCAATGGACCTTGCCGGGAAAGCGAATATCGGCTCCGGCTCCTCAGGCGTTGACCTTTGCTGCTGTAACGGTGCCGGGATGCGATTTCTCGTTCGTTTCAGAAATGTGGCCCGGATGCACGGTGTTGATGCTACGGAAACAGTTGTCGAACAGGGACGCCTTCGATGCGAGCAGGAAGGCCTGTCCGGCAAAATCGAATTCACCCTTGCCGATGTCTGTGATAGCGGATTAGCTGATGCAAGCGCTGATTTTATCTGGGGAGAGGATGCGTGGTGCTATGTTGTCGATAAACTAAAGCTGATTGCGGAAGCCGCCCGTATAGTAAAGCCGGGAGGAGTCATCGCCTTTACCGACTGGATCGAAGGAAAAGCGGGACTAAGCGATACGGAAGCCGAACGTTTTTTGACCTTTATGAAGTTTCCAAACGTGCAAAATCTCGAAGGTTACGGTAATTTACTTATGGCCAACGATTGCGAGATCATCACCGCCGCCGATACCGGCAGGTTCGCTACGCATGTTGATTTGTATTTGAATATGCTTAATATGCAGTTGACATATGATGCCCTGAAAATAATCGGCTTCAACAGTGACTTGATGCAGGCGATGGCTGCTGAAATGGTTTTCATGCAGGAGTTGGCGCATGCGGGCAAAATTGCACAGGGCCTGTTTGTTGCACGCAGGAAGAAGTAAGCTTAGTTTTAAAATCTGAGGATAAAAATGGCAAAATGCTGCGGTGATAAGAATTCACAAATCAATGCGAGCGGCCCTTTAGAGTGGTTCGGCAAAATGATACAGAACTGTTTCGAATATGCCACGCAGGCCAAAGCCAAGGGAAAGCACATAGTTGGTATTATGTGTGAATACACGCCGCGGGAGTTGATTATGGCTGCCGATGCTCTGCCGGTATGTCTCTGCGGCGGCTCGGCGGAAATGATTGGCCCCGCCGAAGAAGACCTGCCCGCGAACCTTTGCCCGCTGATTAAATCAACGTATGGCTATCATCTTGAAAAAGCGAATCCCTTCCTCGAAATGGCTGATTTGATTGTGGCCGAGACTACCTGCGACGGCAAAAAGAAGATGTACGAGCTGATGAACCAGACCAGGCCGATGTATGTCCTGGAATTGCCTCAAAAACCAGAAGACAGCGATGCGATGGCGCATTGGATTTCTGAGCTGCGCAAGCTAAGGACCAAACTTCAGGAGCAGTTTGACGTAGAAGTGACGGATGAAAAAATAAAGAAAGCAATAACTGTTATGAATCGCGAACGCCGATTGCGGCGCCAGTTGGCGGAATTAATGAAATCAAAATCACCTCCATTGACGGGCAGGCAGTTGCTGGAGTTTAAGAGTAATATCTCCGGTATCTGCGCCGACTTGAAGCAGTATGAAAAAGCGATTAAGTTTTTTAAATCTCAAAAAACAGGCAGTAGCAAGGACTCTCCGGTCAGGGTTCTGATGACGGGTGTGCCGATAGTCCATGGCTCCGAGCGAGTACTTGATATTATCGAATCTCACGGTGGCCTTGTAGTATGTATGGACAACTGCACGGGACTTAAACCGATTCTTGAGGACGTTGACGAAACAATCGAAGACCCGATAGTCGCCTTAGCTGAAAAGTATTTTCGTTTGCCGTGTTCGGTAATGACGAAAAACGACCGGCGGATGGACGTGCTGCGTAAACTGTTTGCCGAGTACCGCCCGCAATGCATTGTAGAGCTTATCTGGCAGGCCTGCCTGACGTATGATGTCGAATCATACCTTGTGAAAAAGCTGGCCGCCGAAGAGCTGGGTATCCCGTATCTTCGGATTGAGACGGACTACTCCCCATCCGATTCGGCACGTATTGCGTTGAGGATTGAAGCATTATTCGAAACAGTCATCGAAAGAGCAGGCCAGTCCGACTGAGGTATCTGATGAAAACAATTATCTACACCTGCCCATATGTACCTGCCGAGTGGATTGCGGCCCATGGCCTGAGGCCCAGCAGAATAATACCCGATGCTGCGGGCACTACCGCCCAGGCCGGTCGCACAGAAGGTGTTTGTCCTTTCGTTCAGGGCTTTATCAATGAGGTGTTAACGGATAAAAAAGCAGGCGGCGTTGTGATAACAACAGTATGCGACCAGATGCGCCGCGCTTACGATATTATTGTCCGCGGATGTGATGCACCATTATTTCTTATGAACGTTCCAAACACATGGCAAAATGTCAGTGTGCAAAAGTTGTATATCGATGAGCTAAAACGACTCGGCCGATTTCTCGAAAGCTTAGGTGGTAAATCACCATTGGACGATGAATTGGCAGAGATAATGCTCGATTATGACAACGCCCGTATATCGATTCTTACAGCGGGGGGGTATTTGCCCGCCAGGCAATACGCTGAAATAGTGGTGGCATTTGGATGCGATGGACCTGACGGGATACCGAAAAATATCACAGAATCTCAGCCGCGAATCGAAGGAGTGCCTTTAGCGATTTTAGGCGGGCCGTTGATGAGGCAGGACTTTGATATATTTGACATAGCCGAACAAGCCGGCGGACACATAGTCTTGGATGCTACTGAAACCGGGCAGCGCGGATTGTGCGCGCCGTTTGACCGTCTTGGTCTGAGGGACAAGCCGTTATTGGAACTGGCCAGCGCATATTTCTGCGGCATCCAGGATGCGTCCCGTAGGCCGAACAGCGGGCTTTATAAGTGGCTTAAGTCCAGGCTTGCCGACACAGCAGTACGCGGGATTATTTTCCATCGTTACGTGTGGTGCGATATGTGGCACGCCGAGCTTCAGCGGCTCAAAGACTGGACAGGCTTACCCGTTCTCGATATTGACACAGCCGGTAATAACGAAACGGCAAAGCAAAGGACAACCAATCGAATCCGAGCATTTCTGGAGACTTTGCAGTGAGTGACATGCCGAAAAGAATAACACTTGCTCAGTGGGACCTGCGATACGAGCAGTTGCAAAAGGCAGGGACATACCAGCCCGACTACGGCGGACCGCTAAGCAGGCATCTCGATGACGGCGACCAGCGGCTCTTGAAGCTTCGGTTTGACAATTCTGCCGCGGCCCTTAGATTGTGGAACTTTTTGCTGACCGAAGAAGACCGCTTGCGTGCCGCTCGAACAGCCGGGAAAAAAATCATCGGTACGATGAAAGATTTGGGCACTGTTCCGGTGATGGCGTATTCGTTTGATAATTTAGTGGCTTTTTATCCAGACGGCGCCTGGTGGATCCCATGTGTGATGGAGCTAAGTGCCGGCCTGTTAAGCATTGCCGACTCGCTCGGTATCGACGAATCGTTTTGTCCGGTACGTGCGATGTTGGGGGCTTTTGTAACAGGTGCGCATTTTCCTATTCCGGACAGGTTAATATGCAGCGTCGGAGCGACTTGTGATGATTTTTCCGCTATAGCCCAACGGCTTGAAGGGCTTGGGCATTCGATTTTATTCTGGGAGATTCCTCATCGCCGCAAAGCTGAGCCCGGCGAAGAAGCGGTAAATCTGCCGGGCGGATTTTCTGCCCCAAAGTGTCAGGTTGAATTCGTCAAATCGGAACTTCAGCGGATCAAAACCGCCCTTGAAGAAACAGCGGGCGAAAAATTGGATGCCGATAAACTTTCAGCAGGGATTAAAGAGGCGAATCAGGTCCGCACGTATCTGGCGGAGCTTCGCCGCCTTGCATTTACCGCCGAGCTGTGTCCCATTCCGGCCCTCGAAATGCTTATAGCGGAAATGCTGGCGATACACTTTTGTTCGGACCGTCAGGAGACTATCGAGGTGCTCAAAGAGTTGCTCGACGAAGTAAAAGCTCGTGTAAAAGCGGGCATTGGTATCCTCGATGCAGATGCCGCTAAAGTCTTCTGGGTTAATCCGGTGGCGGATTTACAGGTAATGAATCTTCTCGAAGACTGCGGGGGCAGAGTATGCGGCACCGAATATCTTTTCACCCACGCGCTCGATGCGATTCCCGAGGACATTCCCCCACTCGAAGCTCTGGCGCAGATGGCACTGGCCGACCCTATGGTAGGCTCGTCAACCGAAAGGGCCCAGCGGATATGTGCCGATATCCACAGGTTCGGTGCCGAGGCGGTGCTCATATCACGAATACCCGGTGCGAGTCATTGCGCGCTGGAAGGCGAGGTAATCAGCGAGATTGTTCAGGAAAAGTTTGATATCCCCGTCATAGAGATTGAGGTTCCCCCGGTGACGGACTCTATGCGTCCGACCGTGCGTACCCGGATGGAGGCCCTCGTAGAAACAATAAAAGCTCGGAGAATAAGATGATTTACGCAGGAATAGATGCCGGCTCAAGGGCGATAAAAATAGTTGTTATAGACACCAAAAACATGCAGGTCATAGCAACAGGCCTGACAGACCAGGGTGTTGCCCAGGACAAACTCACATCGCAGCTATTCGAAAACGTTTTGAATGATAACTCAATCAATAGAAAAGATGTAGCTGCAATCGTGGCAACGGGCTATGGCAGAGACGCCGTCAGTATCGCTGATACGACGATAACAGAAATTACATGTCACGCCGCGGGAGTATGCCGGCTTGTCCCCGATGCCAGGACCATTATTGATATCGGCGGCCAGGACAGCAAACTGCTGTGCCTGGATGGGGGTGGAAAAGTACGGGATTTTGCTATGAACGACCGTTGCGCCGCGGGGACAGGCCGATTTCTTGAAGTTGTTGCCCAGCGGCTCGGAGTCGAACTCGATTCGCTTGGTAAGTTGGCCGCCGAAAGTCGCACGCCTGCCGCTATAAGCAGTATGTGTGTTGTGTTCGCGGAGACGGAAATCACCGGCCTGCTCGCAGACGGCAAGGCCATGGAAGATATTGTCGCTGGAGTCCAGGCGGCGATTGCCAACCGTATCGTTGCAATGGCCGGGCGCAAGGTTGATTTGCCTGTTATTTTCACCGGTGGTGTCGCTATGGTCTCAGGGATGGAAGCGGCCTTGGAATCTGCTCTTGGAAAAAGTATTACTGTTTCCCCCGACCCGCAGATGACCGGCGCACTCGGAGCGGCGATTCTGGCATCGAGGCGATTTAGCAAAGTAGAGACATAAAAGCCCTCCGGCCGCTTTGCTTGTGCCGCAGGTATGCAAAGGCTATAATCTTGTTAGAAGTGGTTTCAAAACTGCTTTCGTAGCAGAAATTGAGTTTTGAAACAGCTTCTAAGTATTATTAATTATTGAGGATATTACGATGATAAATATGGAAAGACGAAAACGCGTTATGCAGCGTTCCATAAGGCTTGGGCACTGTATTTGTGACCCCAAGAAACCATGTCCCTGTGACATTTTCAAGGAAAAGAATATATGTTTATGTGCCGGCGAACGGCTTGAGAGTCCGACAGGTCCGATTGAATTGACAAAGTTGGTAGAAAAGGCCGGCTGTGCTTCCAAAATAGACCAGGCATTTTTGAAACAGGTCCTGAAAGATTTGCCCGCCGTTGACGACCCTCGTGTGCTGGTCGGGATACCCGCCGG
>DAOUVA010000272.1 GCA_030667885.1 Phycisphaerae bacterium | reverse complement strand
TGAAAAACACTTCAAAGAGCAGGGAGGCCTCCTGGACGACCTGTCTGATTTAACAATAGATAAGCAGCAGACGGTAACTGTTGGAATAAAAAGAAGCACAGCGACACTCGGCGAAAAGGGAATCTGGAGCGCGGCTCTGTTCAAAAAGCTCGGCTTCTACCCCGTTGTATCACCGAAAACGAATAAAGAAATCGCAAAGATAGGCGTTGATAATTCGAGAACAGAATTCTGTATTGCCAGAAAGCTGGCAACAGGACACGCGTCTGTTCTAAACAGGCATCCGGACATAGAATACCTTTTTAATCCGAGTTTTATCGAGTTAAGGACCGGTACCCTTCCGGACCTGAAGTATTGCATTTATACTGAAACTGAGGGTTACATCTTAAATGATGTGCTTTCGCTCGATAAAGACAAACAGATAAATCCAATCCTGCACTTCGGTGATATGGGCCTGCTTGTGCGGGAAATAAAAAAGGAATTCGACAGGCTAAAGTTTAGTTTTACCGAAAGGCAGATAAAAGATGCCATCAAATATGCCGACGCCGCTGAAAACAAATTCAAAGCCGAACTCTACGACGAAGGAGACAAGTTCCTTCAAAAGGTAGAGCGTAACAATGAAAAAGTTTATGTTGGTATCGGCAGAGATTATGTTTTGCTTGACCCGGAAGCAAGCTCGAACTCAGGGGCGATGTTATCACAGATCAGGGGATTAAATTACATACCCCAGCTCTTCTTAGAGCATAAATTCCTGGATATCTCTCTTGACGAGATGGTTGAGAACGAATTCTGGGTGCAAAGCGTTAAGATATTGAAAGCCAATCTTTTCGTAGCGAACCATCCAAATTTATTCGCTATCAGGATGATGAATTTTGCCTGTGGTCCGGACAGCTTAAAGATTTACCAGGAAGAAAAAATACATCAGGCGGCGAACAAGCCCGTCCTTGTACTGCTGACGGATGCTCAAACCAACAACGCCCCCTTTGTAACAAGGACCGAAGCTCATGAAAGGGTGGTAAACCAGAGCAAGCCGGGCAAATTGGACTTTGAGCAGCTCAAAATGCGCAAATATGATAACTCTGAAAAAAGGACCTGGCTCATCCCTTATATGGGAGATGCCAGTTACGTTGGGGCCGCCGGTCTGAGGCATTTCGGGGTAAACAGCACCGTATTAGCTACTAATACACAGAGGGGCTATGAAATAGCGAGAAAGCACATCTACACCGAAGTTTGCCACCCGCTAAAAGGCGTCGTCGGTGACGCAATAGGTTTCCTGCAGGAAGAGATCGAACGAAAAGGCAAAGAATACGTCGAGAACCACTATCTCGTTATGATTCCGACAACGAGCGGGCCGTGCAGATTCGGTAAATATGTGGAGTTAGTCAGAGAGTTTCTGGACCGTGAAGGTCTGCAAAAGGTGCCGGCTGCAGGGCCTTCTTCAGAATCCGATTATCAGGACATACCTTTCCCCGGCAAGCTCAGCTCATCGGACAAAACCAAAATGCAGCAAATGTTGTTTAAGGGGATAAAAGGGTCGGATTTACTGGAAGATATAACTTTGAGATTTCGTCCGTATGCAGTTGATAGAGGGCAGGTTGAAGAACTCAAAGCTCAAAGGTTGAGCGCCCTCGAAAAAGTAGTTGAAAACGGGGCTGAAATAGCGGAAATGGTGGCCTGGGGCGCCGAAACGGTTGCCAGGTTCAGGGAAATAAAACTGCGAGAAGACAAAAGATTTCCTCTTGTCCTCTATATAGGGGAAATCTATATGAGACAGCACGACCCATATACGAATTTTGTAGTCCACAAGCTGGAAAAGCAGGGCCTTGAAATCGTAAGGGACCCTGTAATAGACTGGCTGGATTATGTAAATAAGATGAATATAAGAAACAACAAAAGAGATATTGGGCTGGCGCTAAAAAGTTTCAATCTAAGCCGGATGTTGAAAGTAACGAAAAAATATGCTCAGGCCTATCTCAAAGGAAGATATATGTCTTCTGTTGAAGATAAAATCGCCGAGCCGTTTCACGAAGTCCTAAAGGGAAGACATGTCCTTCCGAAGCCGATTGATATGATAGAGACTCTGGAACGCAACCAGGAAGGTCACGGCAATATCGAAGGCGAGTCGCCGTTAAGCACGGGTATCGCATATCATCTTATGAACGATATGGTCAGCCCGGTTGGCGATGCCTGTATCTCAGGAATATATCACGTAGGCCCGTTCACCTGCATGCAGGAGGGGGTCGCGACCGCGAAAATAGAGGCTATGGCAAAAGAATTAAGGAAGAAAAAGCCCGATTTGGTATTTCCGATTATTCACGCATATTTCGGCGATTCGGCAAGTGCAAATCTCGAATCGGAGATTGCTGTTTTCACGGAGCAGTGCTACCAGAAACGGGAAGTGCTCATGGAAAAATACGGCATGAAGGCTCCATCGCCCAGGATTCCTGAAAGGATGGACATAAAAGCCGTTTCTGCTGCCAGGCGCACCACAGAATCCCTGACTCGTGCAGAAGAATCCTGATAGCACAGCAGTTTTTAAAAGTGGCAGGTCACGACGTGACCAGATGATACCACCCAATAGTGTCGAGATGATAAGTATCGATAACAATACGCACATGTTACTTATGGGCCATGTGGATTCGGTAAAAATCTTCCCGCCATCGACATAATAGAAAATGGTTGTGGGTTTTAGCCAGGTCATACGAGACCACCACTCGGCGATAACCGAAACGAAATAATTCGCCACAAGATAGGCGACCGTCAGCCACACAGCGGTATTGCGTTGAAAACAAGCCGCCGCAAGAAGCGCGATGCCGCCGACGGCGCTTGCGAGTATTCCACCATTAATTGCAGCCTTGAAAAAGGAATATAGGGGTATCGCCTGACCGAAATCATAAAGATTAGTGGCGAAAATCGTTCCGCCGAACATCACCAGAACCAGTGCGAACATGCCTGTTATGGTGATAAAGCCGGCACAAATATAGACATGTATTTTAGTGACCTGGCGAGACAAAATCAATTCCATAGTGCCTTTCTGCACCTCACCGGCGAGCAGGCCGGTTGGAACACCTACGGCAAAAAGCATATAAAGGGTAAGAACAAGTGGGTGATTATAGCCGATTGCGATAAGCCCCGAAATGTTTCCAACTTGTAACGACTCACCTCCAAAGAGGGTTTTTATAAAAGGGAGCATGTCAATATACTGAATAAGCGCCTTAACGGTTGCGTTGTCATGCACTATACCGCAGATGGCTATCTGAAAAAGAAAAATCACCAATGCAATGAGGGCCCATATGGGCAGGATACGCAGTACCCAAAACCGCAGCAATGGCAATGGAAACGGAGGATGTGCTTTACTGCTCATCAGCAACCTCCTTTGGCTCGGAATCCCGATGCTTTGTTGCGCCCAACGGCTGATTTTTATTATAGTATTGGATGAACGCTTCTTCCAATGATGTCTGTGGTGTTGAGATACGGTCCACAGGATATTGCGCAAGCCACTTTAACACCGGGTCGATAGATCCCTGGTAAGCAAAGTGAAGTGTTTCTGGCTCCTGTTGAATGAGGCGAACACCCGGCAGCTTGTCAACTGGTAAGCTCGGCACCTGCGTTCCTTCTGCGAACCATACCTTCAGGCGTCTCCGGCCTTGTTGCAGGAGTTTGGAAATAGTGGCCAGCTCGTTCAGCCGACCCTCCCGCAATATGGCTGCTCTGCCGCATACCGCGGCCACTTCACTAAGATCGTGAGAAGACAGCAATACGGTCGCGCCCGCCTGGGCGGCTTCGCGAATCAGTTCCAGAACGACCTGCCTAACGAGCGGATCAAGTCCGATTGTTGGTTCATCCAGGATAAGCACGTCGGGCTGATGTTGAAATGCGTACAGGACTCCCACTTTCTGGCGATTACCCTTTGACAGAGTGCGCACGCGTCTATCCAGATTCAGGTCAAGCCTCTCGGCCAGCTCCTCTTGTCGCTTGCTTAAGTTCTTGCCGTTGCCTAATGCCGCCAATATCCCAAGCGACCGTCGCGCTGTCAGTCCGGGCCAGATGCGAAATTCGCCGGGCAGATAGCCAATATTAGTATGTTGAGTTGCCCGTCCCGGTAAGATGCGCTCGCCTAATACAATACAATCTCCGCTTGTCGGCCTGAGCAGCCCCATAAGACAACGTATGGTCGTAGTCTTGCCTGAACCGTTCGGTCCCAAATAACCGAAAATCTCACCCTTTTCGACGCTGAAGGATAAGTCCTCGACACCTCTGGACGAGCCGTACCATTTTGATAGCGTCTTGACCTCAATTGCTTTCATAGTCACCTTTTTAGCTTTGCTTTTAGAAGCATTGTCCCTTCCCGTGTTTAATCTGTCCAGTAGAAATCGTAGTTCCTCATCGACACTTTTGTTTTAAATATTATGATGAAAATGTGCCTTGTAGTTGTCAATTAGCTACTACAAGGCACATAAGACTGGAAAGACCGCTTATCGGATTAATATTCCATCTGGGTGTAATCGGACGGAATATTGGGCTCAAAAATGCCCGGCTCAAGCTCTACATCCCACTGGAATTCATCTGCAGTTACCATTACTTCAACAGGTTTACCGCCGGTATAGCTGGTAATATGATTGTCACTGATAACTAACTCGGCCTCATACTGAACGGGAAGAGAAGTTTCGACATCAATCCAGAATCGTGCTACTAAACTATCAAAGTGAACGGGGACAAACGCCGCTACAATCTTCGAGTCTCTAATTTCAAAGCCCTCGGCTTCTTTTCCATTAAATGTTTTACGCCCTAATTTAACTGGCTCTTCTGACTTGATCAATCCCTCCACTGCCGCCGCGATGTTTCTACGGCTCCAAACCATACGTTCGTTCTCAGTCAATTCTTTATGTTTATACTGTTTAAATAGCGGCGCAACTTCGATAAACGCATTCTTTTCCGTAAGCCAAAAAACCTGGTGCAGCAGCAGGCCCCCTGTGGTACTCATATCCTCCCGGCTTCCGTATGCGCTAGAGTAGTACCTTGTTACGTCTGTTTTCAAATTTTTCAAAAAAGAAAGTTTTATTCCTTCACATGTTAGGATGCGATGCTCTTGCCATATGGCCGAATTAGCCTGTGCAATTTTTTTGGCTACATCGGCCAACACGACGCCGCTTCCGTCAATCGAACCACCAAGGTGATTTAGAACCACCATTACTGCTATTATTACCACCGCTGCGGTAGCTAATTTTGTTACATTGCTCTTCATAATAGTTCTCCATAAAGAAATGCTTTTGACACGCTGATTAGCGGCCACTGCTTTTCTCATGCTTGTGGAGGCATCGCTGAGAATACGCCGGTCTATCTCGGTCAAGTCGGATCCGCCGGGGGACTCTCGGAATGACCTTCGTAACAATTCTTTGGTTTTCTCGTTTCGGTTCATTATTCCACCTCGCCATTCAACAGGGACTGTAATTTAACAAGCCCATAACGGTACCGGCTCTGAATAGTATTGATAGACTCGCCGGATTGATGGGCAATCTCTCGAAAACGCAGACTGCCCAAAACGTGCAGTACAATAACTTGGCACTGTTCCTGCGGCAGTTGAGCAAGGGCGCAAGCTACAATATCACGTTGTTCTTTGCGTCCTGTGACTTCTGCGGGCCCCAGCGGTTCCGTTTGCGTGGATTGGATCTCAACGAGTTGTCCATCGCTGTTTTGCCTGTCCTGGCGGTTGAAATTGCGCGCTCGGTTGGCAGTACATATCGCCAGGTAGCCCTTGAGTGAACCTTTCAGCTGGAATTGTCCGGCCTGGGACGCGAAACCGACAAACACGTCATGAAGCACATCCTCAACGGCTGACGGGCAATTCAATAGAGCACCGGCAACACTAAGCAAATCAAGCTTGTACTTTTCGTATATTCGGCGTAATGCGTCCATATCCCCTGCGTTAAACCTCCGGATTAATAGTCTGTCTTCTATCAAAATGGGCTTACCCTTAATTAAGTAAGTACTCACACGTTATAATAGAAACACGCTGAGGAGCACTTTTAGTTCACACAGATTGAAGTTTTATCCAGGTTTGAATTAAACAGAACGACAGTATCGTATTCCCGCTGCTGCTGTTCAGGGTACCGCTTTTGCGCAGGTTTTTTTTATCGCGTGAGTCGGCTGTTATCTCTCTGTTTGCGTTGCATACCGCACGTCAGCTCATTTTATTTAGCAATTCTTTACGGGCTTTGACTCGAAGCCTGGCGTTCTCGTAGCGATTCTTTTCCTGTTCCGTCTCGGGCAATATCGGTGGCACGACAGTCGGCTTTTTGTTTTCATCCAGCGCAACAAAAGTCAAATGCGCCGTCGTGGCTATTACCCTGTTGCCGCCGTATGG
>DAOUVA010000049.1 GCA_030667885.1 Phycisphaerae bacterium | reverse complement strand
TGGCTTGCAGCATCTTTGGATAAAATGATAAGGATGCAGCAGGGTCTTTAGAAATAAAACAACTTCTACAATAAAGGTAAAGATGCTTGGGAGAAAATGAATCGAAAAGTTGAGGAGTCCCTTCGGGCAACTGTTTTAAATAGATCCATTCGGCTGCGCTCAGGATGAACCCCCTTTTAAGTTTACTGATCCACATACTGAGTATTTGGCAAAAGCCAATATTCTTGACTGGTGTTGTGGTTGGGCAAAATGTTCCATATAGTAAGGACGATAGTGATTTGCATAACTTTTCGAGACGGATATCCATTGACGGCATGCCGGACAATGGTTAGACTTGTGTGGAAGATTGCTGATATATTGAAAGGATACGTTTATGCCAGCAGACAGGAAAGAATCCTCTCCTGATTCACGCAAGCGCAGGCCGGCCGCCAGTATGCGGACCAGCTCACGTGTAGAAGACATCAAGCAGTCATTTCTCGACAACCTGTTTTGCAGTATAGGCCGTGTGCCCAGGGCCGCGACGCTCAACGACCTATACACAGCCCTGGCGTTGACAGTCCGTGACCGTGTACTCAAGCAGGGAGTGCGGACCCTGGAAGCCTACACCGAGCAGGATGCACGGGTCGTAGCTTACTTGTCAGCCGAGTTCCTCCCGGGACCGCATCTGGCCAACAACCTGCTCAATCTGGGGATTATGGACCAGACGCGTAAGGCAATGACCGAACTCGGCTTGAATCTGGAAGAAGTGTTTGATCAAGAAGAAGAGCCGGGACTCGGCAACGGTGGCATGGGTCGTCTGGCATCCTGCTATCTGGATTCGCTCGCCTCAGTTGAGATACCAGCCATCGGATACGGCATCCGCTATGAATTCGGTATCTTCGATCAGATCATCCGAGATGGCTGGCAGGTGGAGATCACCGATAAATGGCTTCGCTATGGCAATCCCTGGGAAATCATACGGCCTGAGTTGACCTTCGAAGTGCCGTTAGGCGGACGCACCGAGAACTGGACAGACAACCAGGGTCATTACCGCGTGCGCTGGATGCCGGACACCGTCGTCAAGGGTGTGGCTTATGATACGCCCATTCTTGGTTATCGTGTCGGCACCTGCAACCGCCTGCGTCTCTGGAAAGCCGAGGCCGTGGAGTCCTTCGACTTCGAGGCGTTCAACCACGGCGACTACTATCGCGCGGTCGAAAACAAGATGGTCTCAGAAAACATAACCAAGGTCCTATACCCGAATGATGAACATGGCGCAGGCAAGGCTCTACGGTTAGAGCAACAGTTCTTTTTTGTCACTTGTTCTTTGCAGGACATGATCCGCGTACATCTTAGGCTGGGTCGTCCGCTTGAGCAATTCCACAGTCGCTGGGCCGTTCAGCTCAACGATACACACCCTTCCATTGCAGTCGCTGAGATGATGCGTCTGCTTGTTGACGAACACCTGATAGACTGGGACACGGCGTGGGAGGTCACGCGAAATACGTTTTCCTATACCAACCATACCCTTTTGCCTGAGGCACTCGAAACGTGGTCCTTATCCCTGCTCGGCCGGCTGCTGCCACGCCATCTGCAAATCATCTATGCCATTAACCATCGATTCCTCCAGAACGTACGCGCGCGGTTCCCTCATGACGAAGCACGGGTAGGCCGCATGTCGCTCATCGACGAATCCGGCGAGCGCTCAGTGCGCATGGCGAACCTGGCCACAGTTGGCAGCCACTGTGTCAACGGTGTGGCCGAGCTGCATTCTAATCTCCTGAAAGCGCGCGTGATGTGTGATTTCGCCGAGATGTGGCCCCAGAAATTCTGCAACGTTACTAATGGTGTCACTCCACGGCGTTTCGTGGCGGTCAGCAACCCACCGCTTGCCCAACTCCTCAATGATTGGATCGGCGAGGACTGGCTCCACGACCTTGACCGACTTCGGAAGCTTGAGGCGTTTGCCGATGATACCGAGTTCCAGCAGCAATGGCGCGACGTAAAGCACACCGCCAAATGCAGACTTGGCGACCTCATTGAGCAGCGCGTCGGCATAAGAGTGGACTCGGCGTCGCTCTTCGACATTCAGGCCAAGCGCATTCACGAGTACAAACGCCAGCACCTTAATGTGCTCCACATCCTCACGCTCTACCTTCGTCTTAAACGTGATCCACAGGCCGACATACCGGCGAGAACATTTATCTTCGGCGGCAAGGCGGCGCCCGGCTATTTCATGGCCAAGCTCATCATCAAGCTCATTAATGCTATCGCCGATGTCGTCAACAACGATCCAGCCGTATCCGATCGCCTGAAGGTGGTGTTCTTCCCAGACTTCAACGTCAAGAACGCCCAGCCTGTCTATCCCGCCGCCGATCTTTCCGAGCAGATATCCCTGGCCGGCAAGGAGGCATCCGGCACGGGCAATATGAAGTTCTCCCTAAACGGCGCCCTTACCATCGGTACACTGGACGGTGCAAATATCGAAATCCGTGAGGAGGTCGGCCCCGAGAACTTCTTCCAGTTCGGACTGACGGCAGACCAGGCCCGAGATATCAAGGCACATGGCTATTATCCACTCGGTATCTACGAGCAGAACGCTGCTTTGCGTGAGGCGCTGGACTTCATCGCCTCCGGCGCGCTGGCCGGCGGTGACACGAACCTCTTTCGTCCGCTCGTGGACAACCTTCTCCAAAGCGACCCGTTCCTGGTGCTGGCTGATTACCAATCATATATCGAATGTCAGATGCAGATCAGCACGCAGTGGTACGATACGCAGATGTGGACACGAAAATCTATCATCAACGTTGCACGCATGGGAAAGTTCTCATCCGACCGTTCCATCCGCGATTACTGCCGGCAGGTTTGGCATGTCCAGCCGATGCACGTCAGAATGGAGGCAATCGAACCGCACGGTGAAAAAGCCCAGCCCACAGACAGGCATCCAGCTTAGTTTCACTCTTGTGCTCGGGTCCGCCACGGCCTCGTTAAATGAATCGTCCAGATGTGAAGTACTCCACGACCTCGCCTTTCCAGATTCGCAGGCTTGCCTTTTTAGACGTGTACAAATTACAGTGTAAAAATTGAAATCTGGATTCCTGTTCCTTCGGCTGTCGCTCAGGCCTGGCTTCATAGAAAGGAATGACAAGAATGAAGATTTCCGTCCCTACAAAAACACGCTAGGCCGGACGAGGAAGAAGTTCTTACCCAAAAACAAAGGGCGGTTCGCGAACCGCCCCTACAAACAATATAAAGAGTATTGAGCAAATGCCAATTCTCTTGACTGGAGTTGTGGTTTGGTATTTAATAGTGCGGTTGGTTAAGGTAAGACAGGATCCATGCTTCGCCAAGGGTACGCAGGGCAGGGGCGGGTGGTATGTGTATATAGAATTCAATTTAGAAAGGTGAGACGAGAATGAAAGTTAGTAAACGAGCCCAGGAAGTACCGCCATCGGCGACTTTGGCTGTAACGGCGCGTGCGCAGGAGTTAAAGGCCGAGGGAGCAGATGTAGTAGGTTTTGGGGCGGGAGCTCCGGATTTCGATACGCCGGAATATATTAAAGAGGCGGCTATCGAGGCGCTGAAGGCTGGTAAGACGAAATACACGGCTTCATCCGGTCTGGTTGAACTTCGAGCCGCTATCGCAGACAAGCTTAAAAAGGAAAACGGTCTCGAATACAGCCCCGAGCAGGTCATTGTTAATATCGGGGGCAAACACTCTGTATATCTTGTGATGCAGGCGGTGCTTGACCCGGGTGACGAGGTTATTTTGCCTACACCGTACTGGGTAACTTATCCGGAAACGATAAAGCTGGCCGGAGCGGTTGCTAAAATTATTCAAACGGATAAAGATAACAGCTATAAGATGACGCCGTCGCAGTTGAAAGAAGCCATAACTGATAAGACGGCTATGGTTTTGATTAATTCACCGAGTAATCCGGGCGGTTTTACCTATACGCCGGAAGAACTAAAGGCCCTTGCGAAAGTGCTCGAAGGGACAAAGGTAATGGTGCTCTCGGATGAAATCTATGAAAAGCTGATATATGGTGATACCAGGTTTGTGAGTTTTGCTTCGCTGAGTGATGATGCTTATAACAGGACTTTGACTCTTAACGGGTTCAGCAAGACTTTCTCCATGACGGGCTGGCGGTTGGGATATACGGCGGGGCCGCTTGAGGTTATCAAGGCGATGGGGCGCCTTCAATCTCATATGACATCGAATGCCGTGACTTTCGGTCAGTATGCGGCGATTGCGGCTTTAGGTGAGCCTGCCGAGGAGGCCATAGAGAGTATGAGGGTGGAGTTCGAGCGTCGGGGCAAGTATATGGTGGAGCGGCTAAACGGCATCGAAGGTGTGGAATGTTCCGAAAGTACGGGAGCTTTTTACTGTTTCCCTGATGTTTCGGGGCATTTTGGCCGAAATATTAACGGTGCTGCGATTAACGGCAGTATGGATTTCGCGAAGGCGCTTCTGGAACAGACTAATGTTGCGCTGGTTCCGGGGCTGCCGTTTGGCTGTGATAATAATGTTCGTTTGAGTTTTGCCTGTTCGCTTGAGCAGATTACCAAGGGATTGGACAGACTGGAAGAATGGCTAAGTCAGTAGAAGTCAGCAATCAGAATTTGGAAATCGAAAGTCAGAAGTTAGATGTTCTGCGCCGTGTTTCCATTGTCATCTGCTGGGCAGCGATGCTTATTTTTACATTTCACGCGTGTACACACATGGTGGCCGCGGGTGATACGTGGGTTGCGATGGCTTGCGGGCGTCATTTTGTCAATCACGGGGTCGATACCGTCGAGCCTTTCAGCGCGAATTCGCACAAAGCAGGGCCGACGGAAGAAGAGATTAAAAAGTGGCCAAACTGGGCCCAGTGGATTACGGATAAAGTCGGCATCGAAACGGTAAAATACTGGCATCCTACGGGCTGGATAAATCAGAACTGGCTGACGCACGTTATCTTCTATTCGTTGATTCCCGAATCATCCTATGCGGACGGAGTGAGTTTTCCATCCAATGCGCTGGTCTATTGGAAGTTCGTTATTTACATATTGACTGTGGTTTGTGTTTATTATACGGGGCGGTTACTCGGGATCCATCCGTGGCTGTGTGCGGTGTTCTCCTGCTTTGCGATGTTTGCGGGGCGTTCATTTCTCGATATCCGCCCGGCGGGATTTTCGAATATGTTGGTAGCGGTCTTTCTGCTTATACTTGCCCTTACGACGTATCGCAACGTGCTGTATATATGGCTGATTGTTCCAGTGACGATTTTCTGGTGCAATGTTCACGGCGGATATATCTACGCGTTCATAATGCTTGTGCCGTTTATAGGTTTGCATCTGCTAACCAACTTGAATAAAAAATGGACGGCGATTTTGTACAACGTTACGGCCTGGCCTTTCTTATATTTCGTTCTTTCCAGAGCGGGTTTGACGTTGCCTTCCTTTCTGTTTTCAATCCTCGTGATAGTTTTGGATATTGTCCTGGTATTTTACAAGAAAAACCTTGTATCGATCGGATGGAAGGGCGTATATCATACCATTGGCGCTGCTTTTGCCGGGTTTGTGGCTACTGTAGTGTTCAATCCTTTTCATTTAACGAACCTGACTCATACTTTTGCTATCAGTGTGAGCGAACACGCAGCGAGGTGGCGCAACATTCACGAGTGGCATCCGGCTTTTGACTGGACTAATCCTGTCGGGACGGCAAAACCTTTTTTAGTGATATTTATTATGGGCTGGGCGGCTCTTTTGGCCTGGGCTGTTGTGCTGATAAAAACTTCCAAAACGGTTGACCTGCAAACCAGACGGAAAATGAAAATTCCCATAGGTTATCAATGGCCTAAGATAGATTTGTCACTGATGCTTATTGCCGCTCTTACGATTTATATGGCGGTGCGTTCGCGCCGGTTTATTCCAGTAGCTGCCATCGCGGCCTGTCCGATTATAGCAATGTTGCTTGACCAGCTTGTTCGTGCAATTTCGGCATTTAGAAACTTTCGGAAAAACAAACATCTGGCTGTTGGTGTGATGGGGTATAATCTGCAATTATTTTTTGTTTTGGCCGGTGCTATGCTTGTGATGTATTTCGGCGTATTGTGGGGGCTTAAATTTAAGCGGATTTATATGGATGCCTGGCCTCGCGACCCGAAATTAACATCTATGTTTATGCGTATGACGGACTCGGGGCAAAAGCCGTTTTACGCCACGAGATTTATGAAGGACAACAAGTTAGAAGGAAAGATGTTTAATTACTGGACAGAGGGCGGCTTTATAGCCTTCGGCCAGGAGCCCGATCCGAATACGGGCAAAACACCTTTACAGTTATTTATGGACGGCAGGGCACAGGCGGCTTATGACCGGAAAGCCTTTGATGTCTGGACGGATATTATGGCCGGTGGCTCGGAAACAACAGGCCGGATGATTGCACGAGCTGGGGCCCGAGGACAGAGTTTGACTGAAGACGATTATAAGAAGATCGGCCAGTGGATGGATAAGCAGCTAAGGCGGTATGGTGTGTGGGTGGTTTTAATGCCTCAGTCAACGTTAAGCACGCCTCCCCGAGCACCGCACCCCGAGTATTATCAAAGAACGTCCTATCACGCCATGCATGGCATTGAACGTAATCTTAATTGGCGTGTTGTTTTCTTCAATAATAAGCAGAGATTGTTCGTAGATATAACAACACCGCAGGGCAAGGCACTATTTGATGGCATATTTGTTGACGGTGAAGGTAAAACCCTTTACCCGGATGATTACCACAGGAACCTAATTCGTGCGCATAGCTGGCTTTACTATCGTACGGGGATATTAGAGAAGAAGAAGGGATTTGATTTTGCGGTGAAGGCCTTCGAATTGAATGAATCGCCTGCGCCTATGCTTGAAATAATACTTGTAGCGGCGAGGTTTGCCGAGATAAAACCACACGTTCAAAAGTTTTGCGAAGATTATATCAAGAGGTTTACAGAAAATGAGTCTAAATGGGCGAATGAGGACGGTTATCGTGACAGGCTCGAAGCTGGACGGTTAGCAGGCTATTATCTGGAGAATGTCGCCCAGACTCAGAATAATACAGAACGGGTGAACTTTTACCGGGCCCTGCAGAGCAAATATGTAAGTGAATTGATAAGGGTATCTCAAACCAAGAGGTGGTGAGTAAATAAGTGCATAAGTTTTATGCTCTTTGTTTTTAATTATGACCGAGCCGGCAAACAATGTTTCTATCAGCGTTTTTTTCCCATGCTATAACGAACAGGGCAATATCGCCGGCATAGTAGAAAAGACCCTTGGCGTACTGGAAAATCTCAACGCTGACTTTGAAGTAATTATCGTTGACGACGGCAGCAGCGACAGTACGGGGGCGATTGCCGATGAGCTTGCCGGCGGAAATGAGAGGGTCAAAGTTGTGCATCATCGGACCAATCTTGGATATGGGGCGGCGCTGCAATCGGGTTTCAAAGCATCGACAAAAGAGCTTGTTTTTTATACCGACGGGGATGGGCAATTCGATATTAAAGAAATGCCGGAGCTGCTGGGTTTGATGGAGCATTGCGATATTGTGAGCTGCTATCGACTGAGCCGTCAGGACAATGTCGTACGTAAAATCAATGCCTGGTGCTGGACGAAACTTGTTTGTTTGCTGTTCGGGATGAAAATCCGCGACATCGACTGTGCATTCAAGTTGTATAAAAGGGAAATTTTTGATAGTATTAAATTGGTAAGTACCGGGGCCCTTATCGATGCTGAAATCTTAGCTCGTGCTGTTCGCAAAGGTTATCGTGTAGAACAACATGGCGTCCATCATTATCCGCGGACGGCCGGGGCACAAACCGGAGCGAATTTTAATGTAATTCTTCGTGCATTTAAAGAGCTGTTCAGATTGTGGAGACAAATCCGAAAGGACTGAATAGACAGATTGACACACATTATGAAAAAGAGAAAGGTAAATCTATTCATCTACGGTTCGCTGCGGGACAGTCGAATCTTCAAATCTGTCAGCGGTTTAAGTTTTAGCAGGAAAGCATCCAAAGTTGACGGTGAGACCGTTTGGGCGGAACCGGCCTTCCTTGACCATTATCGAAAGGTCAGCCCGGACAATGTCTATTTCTACGCCGTTTCAGCTCCGTCATCAAAAATCGAAGGCCTGGTGGTCTATGATATTCCCGTCTGGGCGATGGCGGAAATCGACAGGTATGAAGGCAAGCGTTATGAAAGAGAGATAGTTAAAGTCAACACGGCAAACGGTTCGGTCAAGGCACAGGCTTATCTGGTAACTCACAGCTCGATGAAGCAACACTTTGGCGACAGGTTCCATGTTAATCTTATACACGAGCTTTGGCTTCGAAAACGCATTGAGAAATTCATCAAAAGGCATGTCCGGCCCGGCGAGCGTACGGCGGACGCAGAATCGGAGCGTCGTGCGAACCGGGAACTGATCGCGACGACCGAGCGTGATCTTGTGATGAGCCATTATCACACCGATGCCGTCAGCGATTATTATCTCGAACACGAGCTTGACCGGCCCCGTCCGAGCATAAAACACTTATACAGTGACCCGGAATCCAGGCCGTTTATGAACAACTATCTGGCCATGGTTATCAAACAGGTCCTGCTCAATCAGCTCGATGATAAAATCCAGTCCAGATACCGTTTTGAACTTGAGCATATGCATATTTCAGAGCGGTATTTTAAGCGGTCGGTCAGTATTCTTGTGGCTTTGCAGATGGTAAACACAAACAGCAAGGCCGTAGATTTGATTATTAGAAAATGCCTTCAAACAATGCCATGTGACAAGCACGATCTCATTGATTATATCAAATACGCTGTACGTGCATCGAATAGTATGTTTGATGCACGCATTGCACAAGCAAGGCTGAGACGAATTCATTCGAATCTTCAACCCGGTCTGGTTCCCCTTGGAATAGAGGTAGAATTAAGCAATCTTGGTGCTGCGGCAGTCGAGCCTCAAAGAAGCATTCAGAATAAGAGTGACCCGGTGTATGACGGTTTTAAGTATTTCTACGATTTTCACCTTGATGTTTTGTCGTGGAAACTTGGCGGCTATATTGACGACCACACAGGCTCAGCCGACCAGGGCCAGCGGTGCGGTTTTCTTGAACTTGCCCCGGGACGGCTGAATATTCGGGGAGAACTTTCTCGACCGGCAACTTCGGATCCGTGGCTTCTCAATAAGTTGATACACGAGATAACCAATTTCTATGACGTTCGCCCTCATAGCCTGCATCTTTCTTTCCAGCTTCGAAAAAGACAGATCGATAATCAACAAATATTGCCACTGGGTTTCGTTAAGTGCTTACTTTTGCTCGGCGGCGGTCCTGAACGAAGGGACACAGGCAGATTCTGGGTTTCAAGAATGGGTTACAATGAGATAACACAATATTCCAATCGTTTTCCATCGACCCTGTCTGATTCAGCCGGGGAACAGAGTGAAGAAGGGAATGGCGAGGAGCTTGTATTTGCCAGAACGAGCAAGCGCAGGTGGTATCTTGGCGGAGGGGGCATTGCAGATAAGCCGCCGGCCCAGGCGACTACGTATGTCCATCAGTATAAATTTATTCGTCTTGGAGAAAAGACCAATTATGAGCCGTTAATCATGTGTCTCAAAGGTCTTCAGCTTGATTACAATCCCGGTGATTATTTAACCGCTGAACAGTTAGGCGGGAGCAGGAAATTACGGCTGGAATATGAAGAATTAAAGGAATGGGCTGGGGAACCTACTCAGATAAGCTCACAAACCATAAGCAGATTCTTAAAAACCGTAAGGAAAGGCCTGATGAACGAAGGACACCATCGGCCCACTCACAAATTGCACTATATAGACTGGGTGTTAAACACTATAAGCGTGCAGTTGCGAACCTTTAACGAGCAAGTGAAACTCGGGTTGTAAGACTTATGGGAACCTCATAACAGAGGCCCCCTTCGGGCTTTGCCTTGATATATTGAAGGCCGTGAGCCTCTGGGGGACTCACGGCCATTCAATATTTTATATACGCCCCCCTCCGGAAGAACCCGGCAACGTATATACGAATTATACTTTTGCAATTAAGAACGTCAGAACATCGATTTACGAATTGCAATTTCCGGTTTTCGGTATCAATCGGCAATCGCAAATCGTAAATCAGCAATTTTCTCAGCTATCAGTTCGAGCTTGTCTTTCATCAATCTGTTGCTTTAAGAATCTGGCAGTACGCCAGGCAGCGTCCTTACTAAACTCAAAGCACTTTTGCAATCCTGAGTTCACAGAATTTTTGAACTCGTCTGATTTAACCGCCGAAAAAACAGAGCCTTTTTCTTCCGCATCGGCCTTTACACTTCGAAAAAACGAAGAATTAGCAGATGCATTGCCATTGTTTTCAGGTGCGGGCGCCAAAGTATAAATTGCAGTCGCAAAGCCTCCAAAATAGACCACCAGCATAAAAACGAGTTTAGCTCTCCATCCTCTCATAAATTTTCTCCCTTCCCAAGCAATATATTATCGGCTGATCCCCTCCGTCAGCCTTTGGATTTCCCTCTATAATAAATTTAATAACAAAGTCCGCGAATGCCAAGTGTAAAGTGCAAAAAACTGCGTTATTTACGTTATTTTCTGCTTAATTATCGGTGTGAAGTGGTGTGGAGTCTCTCCGTAAGCATTGGCCGAGCAGGTTGTTGGGAAGTATGGATGCCGGCTTTTGTGCAAATAATAAACTGTATATCTATGGCTGAGCGAAACTTATTTCGATGTTTCGCAGGCTCCCTTAGTCGGATTTTGATAAGACGACGGGGTGACAGTGTTTTTACACACAAAACCCCCAAGATAGACCATCAGCAGAAAAATTAATTTGATTTTCCAACCTCTCATAAAGTTTCTTCCCATCCTAAAGACACATTTTACCGGCTGGTCCCCTCCGGCCAGCCTTTTGGCTTTTTCTCTACTGAAAATTTAATAAACAAAGCCGCAAGTGACAATCGGTAAGTGTAAAAAACTGCGATATTTACCTTATTTTCCGAAGAATTATTGGTATAAGGTTCTCAATTTTGCTCTTAAACAGCAGGATGCCGGGGGAGTGATACAGGGATAGATTTTGCGTATGTAAAAGATGGCCGGATGTGTATCTACGGCTGATTTTTATCCAAAACTTCTTTCAATGTTTTGCAGACAATTGCCACTTCATCCTTAGTCAGATTGTTATGAAACGGCAGGGCGATAGTGCTTTTGCAGACAGCTTCAGTAATGGGGAAATCACCCTGTTTATATCCGAATGTCTCGACCATAAAGGGCTGGAGGTGCACAGGAAGGAAATAATTGCTGACCTGGATGTTTTCGTTTCTCATGGCGCGGAGAATACTCTCCCGGTGGTCCAAAGTAAAGCCATGAGCCAGCCGAACGACAAAGACAAACCAACTCATATCACAGCCATCGGGCTCGGTTGGCACAATAAGTCTGGACTCATCCGCGAGCATTTGCTGATACCATTTCGCGACCTGCATGCGTTTTGCTTTGATTTGGTCTATTCTCGATAGCTGGACGATTCCGAGCGCACAATTTATATCACTCAGGCGGAAATTATAGCCGAGTCTGTCATGGCCGAGCCATGTGCCGTCCGGGGCCCTTCCCTGATTTCGAAGTGATACGCACATATCGGCCAGAGAATCGTTGTCGGTCAGAATCATCCCGCCTTCTCCGGTGGTTATCTGCTTGTTCGGATAGAAGCCGAATACGCTCATCGAGCCGAATGTTCCGGCCTTTTTTCCGTTCAATTCAGAACCGAGGGCTTCGCAACTGTCTTCTATTACGAACAAATTGTGTTTTTGAGCAATTTCAGAGACCTTGTCGAGGCCGGCAGGATTGCCGAAAACCTCCACGGGTAAAATGGCTTTTGTCCGGTCTGTAATTCGAGCTTCGATTTTCGCAGTGTCTATATTAAGGTTTTCCGGGTCAATATCGACAAAGACGGGTTTTGCGCCGGCCATCATGATAGAAGACGCTGAGGCAATGAAAGTGAAGGGTGTTGTAATAACTTCATCACCCGGTGCGATTCCCAGAGCCAGCATAGACAGGAACAGCCCGCTGGTTCCGCTATTGACGGCAACCGCCCGCTTTGAGCCGGTGTAGTCGGTAAAAGCCTTTTCAAATTCCGTTAACTTAGGCCCGAGCGAAAGATCGGGGCCGCGAAGCACCTCACAGACCGCTTCGATTTCTTTGGCGGTTATGTCCGGCCGAGACAAATGTATCTGCATATATAAAGCTCCTTTTCCAAAATTGTACCGCTATCGGCAGATAAATCAAAGATATTTTGAGTACTCGATGTTTGCGGAGCAACAATTGCATATCCGCGGTTTCTCTCTGAAATCGAAAAGCTCTTTGTCTTTATCGGACGTAGTACTGACGGAATAAATGTTTATTTGTTACTTCTATAGCGATTTTGCGAAATAAAACGGTGAGGACTTAAAAATTGCATTTTGAATGTTAAACAACCTTCGATTTAGAACCGATTAAACATACGGTTTGAATATCATTCGTAGTGGCAGGAATCTTGAAATGGCAAAAGGCAAAGACGTACTAACGACGGGCGACGTAGCCAAGATTTGTCACGTAGCTCCCCGAACGGTCTCGAAGTGGTTTGATAACGGTCAACTCAAGGGCTATCGCATACCAGGCAGCAAGGACCGGCGAATACCTGTGAGCGAGCTGATTCGGTTTATGAAGGTGCATAATATGCCTACCTCGGCACTTCCGGTGGGCAAAATCCGGGTACTTGTAGCGGACAGCAACGATAAGACTGCATCGGCTTTGGCGGAAGTTTTGCGAAGCGAAGCAGACTACGAAGTCAAGACCGTCCGGAGCAATTTTGGTACCGGTGCGATAGTTCATAAATTTGCCCCTCATGTTTTGCTTGTAAGCCTTTTGTCTGAGGACATAAATGCGATGAGCATTTGCGAATGCATTCATACGCATGAGGATTTGAGGACTATTAAGATTATAGCACTCGTGAACAATTTGAGTGAATCTGAGTCTGAGGCTTTGTTGCAAAAGGGCTTTGACGGTTACGTACCTTATTCCGCTGATGCCAAAGAGGTCATCAGAAGGATTGAAGAAGCCACGGCAATTATTTATTAGCCCCACACATCTAATAGAACCTCGTCAGCGGTCACCTATATTTTTGCGTTTGAAAGATATATGTCTGAGTCTGAACTTATCAGGCGGGTGGCTATCTGAGTGACGAGACAGAGCCAATAAAAAAGCCGGTTTATTAAGCCGGCCTTTTTTTATTCAGCAGATAATTTTAGTAATCTTTAAATCGCTGCAGCCATTGGGGCCAGTCACTGGGCAGTACCTGGCCGGCTTTTGTCCACGGACCGGTTGTGATATACGAACGATGCCATTTCAACGTCCACAATTCCTTGAGTCCTACACTTCTTGCGGACCAGTCCATGAAAAGGAGGTTAACGAATCCATCATGCCGGTTGATGCAAAAATGGTTCATTTCGCCCGAGGTGCCCGTATCGCCTATGCCAAAGGCATCCATATTCAGCGACGGTGAATCGGTATGGCGAGGCCAGGAATCATACCATGTGGAATCGCCCAACACAGGTATGGTATTTGTACTAACGGGTCTGCCTTCGGTTTGCCTGGTATCAGGTACTACGGTTGTATTGTTCTGGACATTCCTCCAGAACCATTC
>DAOUVA010000341.1 GCA_030667885.1 Phycisphaerae bacterium | reverse complement strand
ATCCCAGCTTGTAGAGTCGGGATTTTTAAGCCCATTCCAACTACGGATTCTTCCAATATGTTCACAAATTGATATGCAAGGAGAAGTTGAGCCCAAAGGCCACTCATCTTGGATCTATCGAGATGGTCAAGGAAAGGTTGAAATATCTCTTTACCATCCCCCTCTTTGTCGTCCGAATCTTCACGCCAGTCTCGTTCATGGCGATCGCGTATCAGACAACAGACAGTCTTCAATCTATCTTTGTCTTCCGCATAATCCTTTAGTTCTTTGAGTTCGTTATGATAATAAAAAGGTTCTCCATTTTTCTGAGCCATACAGATGTGCCACAAAGCAAGAATCACCTTCCCAAATTGCGTTCCCCAGTCTCCGATATGATTTTGACGAATTACATTGTGGCCGAGACATTCGAGGATTCGGCAGATGCAGTCGCCGATTATGGTGCTTCGCAGATGGCCGACATGCATCTGCTTAGCAATATTCGGGCTGGAAAAATCTACAACGACAGTCTTTGCTTCATCAGTCTTATCTATACCAAGATCGGCGATGTGCCTGTTGATTTCAAGCAATCTGTCGGCTAAAAATTCGGCTTTCAGCCGTAAGTTGATAAAGCCCGGCCCAGCAACCTCAACCGGCTCACAGATATCGCTCAAGTCCAAATTCTTCACAACCTCTTCGGCGAGCTTGCGGGGATTGGTCTTAAGCTTTTTCGCCAGCCCCATTACACCGTTGGCCTGATAATCACCGAACTTAGGGTCAGCGGATGGTCGTACTATAGCCGCACAATTATCGAGTCCTGTAGCAGAGGCCATCGCTGTACTAATCCGCTCTTCAAGTATGTCAATAGTTGGCTTCATCCAATATTCAATCTCTCTGTAATCTGTGACTTAAAAATAGTTAGCTAAACAGAAACACGCTTGACGCCATCAATCAGCCGTTTTTGGCCGAAGTTTATAATCAGACCGCGCTTTAAATTGGTTGCTCTAAGGTAGGAAATGGTCTGAGAAATTGCTACGCCGGGAGTTTTCTGCAATGACTTAAGTTCGACAACAACTTCCTTCTCAACATGCAAATCAATTTTGTGCCCGCTGATAACATGCCCTTTATAAACGATATCCACAGGAGCCTGCCGTTCATATTTTATCCTCTGGAGTTGAAATTCATAACATAGCGTTTCCTCATAAATAGACTCTAACAGCCCAGGCCCTAACTCTTGGTGTACTTCAATAGCAGCACCGATAATTTTTTCTGTCAAGTCATCACTCATTTTTTTTAATTTATATCTCTGTGACCTCTGTGCTCTCTGTGGCTATCTTTTTTATTTATCAATTGTCAATCTCTCCGCGTCGCCCCAGAGTAATTCCAAATCGTAATAGTCTCTATATTCACTATCAAAAATATGTATTACGACATCGACATAATCCAGCAGAATCCACCGTGCCTGTTCATAGCCCGCCCTGCCGAAACGCTGGAATTTGTGTTCTCTTGCAGCTTCATTGATTTCATCGGACACGGTGCGCATCTGCCTGTCACTTGTGCCGGTTGCGATTACAAAAAAATCGGTAGCCGGAGATTTTCCGCTCAAATCCAGAACAACAATTTCGCTGCAATGCCTCTCAGAGGCCGCCTTCGCAGCTGCCAGAGCAAATGCCCTTGCAGCATCCAGGGCTTTCTTTTGTCGTGTCTCAGATTTGGCTGCAGAAACTTTCTTTTTCGTCTTTGGCTTAACCACAGACACTTTCTTTTGTACCTTTGGTTTGGCCGCAGACACCTTCTTTTGCGTCTTTGGCTTGGCCACAGAAACTTTCTTTTGTGTCTTTTTCTTAGCAATTTTTGAAGTTTTCTTTTTTACCAAGTTCTACATCCTCACATTTAATAAAAACGGGGCAGCCTCTCTGGCTACCCCGATAGATTAACTTTGTCAGGCAGTTATGTCAACTGATGAGTATCTAATAACAAGCAGGCACCTTACAGATGAATAAAAGCACAAGAAAAAAAAGCAATACAAATAAAAATACCCAAATATCTGTGCAATGATTCTTAATATCCATTTTCCACCTCATATTCTTTTTTTCGGTAAAAAAGGACTACCTCATAAACAAATTTTATTTAAAGCTGATGCCAAGCCAGTCGCTGATGACCGGCGAGAATTTCACAACAACACCCGAGAAGACAACGCTGACCATCGTCATCAGCTTTATCAGAATATTCAAACTCGGTCCCGACGTGTCCTTACAGGGATCGCCAACGGTATCACCAACAACCGATGCCTTATGGGCCTCGGAGCCTTTGCCGCCGTGGGCGCCTTTTTCAATGTACTTCTTGGCGTTGTCCCAGGCGCCGCCGGCGTTGTTGAGTGTAATAGCAAGAACAAAACCACAGCTCAATCCACCTGCCAAAAGACCCATCACACCTGCTATGCCAAGGAACAGGCCGGTTACAACAGGAACGATAATCGCCAGCATGGAAGGCAGAATCATCTCTTTCTGAGCGCCGCGAGTGGAAATGGAAACACAGCGGGCATAATCGGGCTGGCCCGTACCTTCCATAATACCCGCGATTTCCCTGAACTGACGCCGGACCTCATTGACCATATCCCCTGCTGCCCTGCCGACCGCCTTCATTGTCATAGCACAGAATACAAAGGCCATCATAGAACCAAGGAACAAACCGCAGATTAACTTGGGATTCATAATATTGAGGCCATAGGCATCTACGAAATCCATAATGGGGGCGGTCTTGACATTGATCGCGCCGGCAACACCATCCGTAGCCGCAAACGCTATCTCGCCAACGCGATATATTCCATCGACACTTTCTGAGGCAAGCCGGCCAATCCATATACGAATCTCCTCAAGATATGCCGCCAAAAGTGCCATAGCTGTTAAAGCCGCAGAACCGATAGCAAATCCCTTACCGGTCGCCGCGGTTGTATTACCAAGGGCATCGAGGGCGTCAGTTCTTTTTCTGACCTCTTCACCAAGGCCGCTCATCTCAGCGTTGCCGCCTGCGTTGTCCGCAATCGGGCCGTATGCGTCGGTTGCCAAAGTAATACCCAACGTGGCAAGCATTCCAACCGCCGCAAAACCGATTCCGTAAAGACCCATCGATATTTCTGAGAAACCGCCGGCAAAACCAAAGGCACACAAAATACCGATGACAATCGTTACTACAGGTAGGCCTGCCGAAAACATACCTGTTGCTAAGCCGTCGATAATCGTCGTAGCAGCACCCATTTCTGTCTGCTGGGCGATACCTCTCGTAGGCCCGTACTCGTCGGATGTGTAATACTCTGTAAACTGGCCTATCAGCACGCCGGCAACAAGACCGGAAACAACCGAGCCGAAGACACCCCATGTAATCCAACCGGCACCGGCCAGACCAGCAACAGCTGCAATAATCAGCACCGAACTACCCATCGTTCCGAAAAGCAAGGCCCTAAGTAAATTCTTCTGGCTGGCGTTTTCCTTGCAGCGAACCATAAAGATACCCAAAATAGAAAGGATAATACCTATACCGGCAACAAGCATCGGCGCCAGAACCGCCTTTAGGGGGTCCATATCCCTGGCAGCGAGCGACATCACCGGCAGAGCCGCGCCCAGAGCCGCAGTAGCAAGTATTGACCCGCAATAGCTTTCGTAAAGGTCGGCACCCATACCCGCAACATCACCGACATTATCACCGACATTATCAGCAATGGTAGCCGGGTTTCTCGGATCGTCTTCGGGAATACCCGCTTCAACCTTACCCACAAGGTCCGCCCCGACATCTGCGGCCTTGGTGTAAATACCGCCGCCGACACGGGCAAATAAGGCCTGAGTCGAAGCACCCATACCGAAAGTTAACATCGTTGTCGTAATTTCTACAAGTTTATGATGCGGGTCCATACCCGCCGGTACAAGCTGCAATCCCAGGAATTTCAGTCCTGCCTCCATATTGGCCGCAGTATAAACAATCTTATCAAGAATAAGATACCACAGTGAAATATCCAGCAGACCGAAACCAACTACAACAAGACCCATAACCGCACCCGAACGAAAAGCGACCTGAAGGCCTTTATTCAGGCTCTCGCTTGCACCCTGAGCAGTACGGGATGAGGCGTTTGTCGCCGTTTTCATACCTAAAAAGCCGCACAGACCGCTAAAGAAACCGCCTGTAAGAAATGCAATCGGTACAAACGGGTTCTGAATCCCAAGATAAGCAAAAACGGCAAAAATCACCAGCAAGATTGCAAATACCAGGGTCACAACGCTGTACTGCCTGAACAAATAGGCGTAGGCACCTTCACGGACGTGATTAGCAATTTCTATCATTTTCTCCGTGCCTTCGGGCGCTTCCATAACCTTCTTATAGAAGTAATACGCAAAACCCAGGGCAAATATCGCCGATACCGGCGCAAGCCACCAACTCAGTGGCGTACCCGCCAGCTCAGTCGTTCCGGAACCTTCCGCCGCCATTGCCGCCGCACTAAATGCAAACATCGGCACCAACAAACCAAGAGTACTCTTCATAACTTTCACTGTTTTACTCCTTAGAAATTGACATTTATACCGACTATCACGAAAGACGTAAAATTACCCCACAGTTTAACCAAATAGGTTATCTTTTCAACTTTATTATATTTGAGAAAAATAAAAATAGGTCAAAAATGCATAAGTTCAGAAAGAAAGTGCAAAAGTACTAATACCTGTTTTCCCTATTTTCCCCGCTCAAGTGTGGTAATCAGCGTTGATTTTGACATATCCGGCGCTTAAATCGCAGCCATAACAAAAATCGCTCACTTTGCCCACCCCTAAATCCACAGTTATGGTGTGTTCAGTTTGCGAAACAACCTTACTCGCCTTTTTCGCATCAAACTTCCTCGGCGCACCATTCCTAAAGACAGTTACATCATCCAGCTTACACGACAGCCTATCCGGATTCAATTTCACATTCGCCGAACCTACGGCACAGATAATTCTGCCCCAGTTGGGATCGCCCCCGTTAACTGCGCATTTTACCAGCGGATAATCGGCAACCGCCCTGCTCGCCCTCGCGGCATCGGCCTTAGTCGCCGCACCTTTTATAACCACCTTAAACATCCTCGTTGCCCCTTCGGCATCGAGCACCATCTGCCTTGCCAAATCATCACATAACTGGCCCAGCACCTTTGCGAATTTTTTATACCGTGGACACTGACTTACTATCGGCCGGTTACCAGCCAGCCCGGAAGCAAGTATTATCGCAGTATCATTCGTACTCTGATGCCCGTCAACAGTAAGCCTGTTCAGCGAATTGCCAATGGCTCCTCTTAAGGCCTTCGAAAGCAATGGCTTTGTGATAGCCACGTCCGTAGTAATAAAGCAAAGCGTCGTAGCCATATTCGGAGCAATCATACCCGCCCCCTTGACCGTCCCGGCTATCGTAACTTTCGCGCCTGATATT
>DAOUVA010000468.1 GCA_030667885.1 Phycisphaerae bacterium | reverse complement strand
CGTCTGGGAGTATATCTTGTAATGTATCAAGAGCCCAATCTCAAAGATATGTATCTTTTTTCTTTTCGGGTGGTCCATTTCGAGGATGCATCTCTGGCGAGAAACTACAAATTTGCCGAGGGCGTCTGCTGGGACAGCGGCCTATATATAGTCCGGGAAAGAACATCTGTGATGAGAGGAAAAGTCAAAACTCACGTTCGCAAGTACATAAATGACTACCTTGCAGCCAATCCGAAGCCGCCTCAACAGCAAAAACAAGAGCAGATCAGACACCTAATTTATTGACGATACCCGCCTACGCGGGCACATGTTTTCGAATGTCGATTGACGATCGTAAATAATAAATCCGGAGTTTCTCCGGCATTGTGATTAGGACCTTAGGATTGTTCCCATATCATCCATTGCCTTCTGTGCCGCTTTCTTCTTGTGCTTGTGTTTTCCTCTTAAGGCATCTATTTTGGCCGTGGCTTTGTCCTGCAATGCTCCCGGCTGACGGCCTTTGTCGAGCATCTCCTCCAATGTGATTGTGCCGTTATCATAGAGCCGCCAGAGATGCTCGTCGAGGAGCTGCATGCCGAGCTTCTTGCCGGTTTGAATGCTGGAATCGATTCGGTACGTTTTGTTCTCGCGGATAAGGTTGGCGATAGCAGGGGTTACGACCATAAACTCGTAAGCGGCGACTCTTCCCCTGCCGGTAGCCAAAGGGCAAAGGGCCTGACTGAGCACGGCGATTAAATTGCTGCTTAACTGGATGCGGATCTGCTCCTGCTGGTTCACGGGAAACACGTCAATTAGTCTGGTAATGGTTCCGGCAGCACTTGTGGTATGGACTGTGCTGAAGACAAGGTGGCCGGTTTCAGCGGCTCGAACGGCTGACTCGATTGTTTCCAGGTCTCGCAATTCGCCGACGAGAATCACATCCGGGTCCATTCTTAAAACACGTCTTAACGCCTCGCCAAAACTTGGAACATCGACACCGACGGACCGCTGGTTAATGATTGATTTTTTGTGGTTATGATAATATTCTATCGGCTCTTCAATTGTTATAATATGGCGGTCGAAGTTTTCGTTAATATAGTTTATCATCGTAGCCAGGGTGGTTGTTTTGCCGCTTCCGGTTGGGCCTGTAACCAGGAACATTCCTCGCGGCCTGCGACACAAAGCCTGGCAAATCTTCGGTAAGCCTATTTCATCAAAGGTCAGAATCTTTGACGGGATAAGACGAAGGACCATTGCGAGATTGCCCTTTTGGCGAAATACAGAGACACGAAACCGGCCTGCATCGCCAAATGCAAAACCATAGTCTGTACCGCCTTCTTCCTGAAGTTCCTGCTGGTTCCGGTCGGGCGTGATACTTCTCATCAAAGCCGCAGTATCATCAGGTTCGAGAACTTTGGTTTACAGAGACCTGAGCGAGCCGTCTATTCTTAATACCGGCGGGCGGCCAGTAGTAATATGTATATCTGAGCCCCCCTGCGCAACACAGGCCTGCAGTAACCTGTCCATATTTACTGTTCCTGTTCCCATAAAAATGTCCTCTATAACTACTTTTGGTTTAATCTACTGCCGAACCTTCTGTCTGGGTAATTCTCACCACTTCAGCAGGCGTCGTTGTTCCTTTGAATATTTTGAGCTTTCCGTCCTCCATCAGCGTCCTCATCCCACTCGCTTTCGCCGCCTTTCTCAGTTCGGTGGTAGGCGCCTTTGCGAAGGCCAGCTCTCTGATTTCATTGTTCATTTCAAACATCTCAAATATAGCGATTCGACCTTTGTAGCCGGTGTTCTGGCACTGACTGCATCCAGTCCCTTTTTGAGGCGGATGTTTTTTCATCTCCTCCGGCGTAATACCGAGCGCTTGCATATGATTCAGATTCGGATTGTCATCAATTGCCTTGCATTTTTTGCAGATGACTCTCACAAGCCTCTGCGCCATAATAGCCTGTATCGAGCTTGCTACGAGGAACGGCTTAACACCCATATCTATCAAACGTGTAATTGCGCTCGGGGCATCATTTGTATGCAGCGTGCTGAAAACAAGGTGTCCTGTAAGTGCCGCCTGAATAGCGATATCCGCCACGACGCCGTCTCGAATTTCGCCGACCAGGATGATATTGGGGGCCTGCCGGAGCATTGCCCTGAGAATCTTATCAAACGTCAGTTCGATCTCGTCCCTGACCTGGCACTGATTCATCCCGGCAAAGTTGTACTCCACCGGATCTTCTGCGGTAATGATTTTCTTATCCGGCTTATTAAGCTCCTGCAGCGCCGCATACAACGTTGTGGTTTTTCCGCTGCCGGTAGGGCCCGTAACCAGAAAGATGCCGTTCGGCCTCTTGATTATACGCTGGAACTGCTCGTAGTTTTCCTGCTCGAATCCCAATGATTCGACGCCGACATTGACCGAATCCGGGCGCAGAATTCGCAGCACTACACTCGGACCGTGGACGCCCGGCAGAGACGAGACACGAAAATCAATGTCCTGGCCTCCGATCTCACGCTTGATACGGCCATCCTGCGGCAGCCTTTTCTCGGCAATGTCCATACCGGACAGAATCTTGAAACGGGTAACCAGTGGAGCCTGCATGTTCTTGGGAATATTGTCCCGTTCCAAACAGACACCATCGACACGATATCTTACACGGACCCTGTCGGACATTGGCTCAACGTGAATATCACTGGCCCGCATATAGTAAGCGTTATCAATGATAAGGTTCACCAACCTGATAATCGGAGCATCATCATCGGCGTCGACACCTTGAGCACGGAGTGTTTCCGCCTGTAACTCGTGACCGACTTCGGCAAGCTCGGCGGCGGTTGCATCAATACTATGTCTCAGCCTGTCGTCGTCTTCGCTTACTACCTCGCTTAAGGAATCATTTAAGTAGGAACGAATCTTCGTTGGGCTTGCAAGATAACACTCGGGATCGGCGTTCAGGCGAAAACGAATAGCGTCCATCATCTCCAGATCCAACGGGTCGCTGATAATCAATTTCAATTTGCCGTTACTCATATCCATGGGGATGATATTGTGCTTCTTGATGAGGTCTTCCGGAAGAGCTTTCGCAGCATCGGGCGAGATAGAGGCCTTTTCCGGATCTATGTATTCCAATCCAAATTGCTTGGCGATCGCTTTGGTAAGATTTTCTTCATCAATCAGGCCTTTATCGAGCAGTATCTCACCGAGCCGCTTGTGATTGCTCTTTGAAGCCTTAATGGCCTCGATAAGAGCTTCCTTTTTTACCAGCCCGGCCTTATAAAGTATTTCACCCAAATGCCTGCGTTTTTTTGCCATATGCTCCTCAAAAGACTGCGTGCCCCAGCTACACGTATTATAACATTTCCGACGCAGTGAGTCAAATGTTCAATTTTAAACGGAGTATATTAAGTACAGTTTGTGCTGCTCGAAGTCGTATGAACTGCCT
>DAOUVA010000462.1 GCA_030667885.1 Phycisphaerae bacterium | reverse complement strand
TGGCAAAGGCATCGACGTAGGCTGCGGCGACAATAAGATATTGCCTGAAGCAATCGGTGTTGATATAGCCGATGCGGCAAATGAGGTCACGGCTGACGCACGACAATTGCCTTTTGAAGATGAATCGATGGATTATGTTTTCAGTTCCCATTGTCTTGAGGACATTGAAGATACAGGCGGCACACTGTCTGAATGGATGAGGGTTTTGCGACCGGGCGGCACCCTTGTTCTTTACTTACCTCATAAGAATTTTTATCCAAGAGCAGGTACACCTGATGCTAACCCTAATCACAAGTATGACCTGTACCCAGACTTTGTTTTGGCGGCGTTGTCCGAAACAAACGACTATGAGATTCTTCACATCGACGAGGCTGGTACCGGGGGGGAACGCAGTTTTTCATTAGTTGTTCGCAAGGTGCATAGAGAACATCCTGAGCGCAAGATTCTCGTTGATTATCATGCCGCCATAGGAGATGCCATCTGCGCTGAACCTGCCATCAGAGCCCTCAAACAGCAGTTGGGAGATAGTGTAGCGATAACCCTTCGTGTAACACATCCGGAACTCTTCCGTAATCATCCAGATGTTAGCCGAATTGAACACACTATGTTTCCACCTCGCTGCAATGTTTATGAAAAAAAGTATGAGCTTTCTATCAATCCCACAAAGCAGAATCGTCGTTCACATCTTGTTGACAGGGCAGCGGAGCAAATAGGAGTTACTTTATCTCCGGCCGACAGGATTCCTCGAATCTACCTTGACCGGTGGGATGAATTGATGCTGGAAAAATTTCATTTACCAGCTTGTGGAGGTCTTAAAATTGCTATCGGCCCACATGTTCGTTGGCCATCGAGGCAATGGGTCAGCAGCAAATGGTCAGAACTTTGCACAACACTCAAGAAGCATCTTGGCGCTACTATCATACAACTGGGTACTGCTGAGGCCTATACAGCCAATTTTGGTATTGACCTTGTTGGGCAAACCTCAAGCCGTGAGGCGGCAGCGGTTTTAAACCAATGCGACCTTCTTGTGAGTGTCGATACGGGTCTGGCACATCTGGCAGCGGCAGTTGGTACACCCTGTGTGGGCATTTTCGGGCCTATTTATCCCGAACTGCGTATGCATCCGGGCCTTGGGCAAGCGGTAATAGCAACCAATGCAGAGTGTCGTGGATGTTTCCATTGGTATGATGGCGACATAAGAAGCTGCCCGAAAGGCCATCATGAGTGTATGGAGCTTATCAGCGTCGAATCGGTGATGAATGCGATTTATAAGGTCATTGACAGCATCAATTTGCCACAAATATCCGCGGAAAAGGGATTAATTTAATTAGTTGAGTACAACACTTGAACACGTTGCGTGTTCGATATTTGTACAGATTTTGAATTGTAACGGGCAAAATCGCCAATCTCAGCATATGGGGGCTGGTGCCAGTTAACGGCACGAAATTTGCTGTAATGTCTTAATATAGATTACGGCTATGTGATAGCCTGTCCTTTAATAGTCTCTATTTTGTGATAAATAGCAAGATGGAAACCCAAGAATTTAGGAGTAAATCGAATGGCAATAATGGGGTCAAATTCGAATCAAAGAGATGTAACAAGACAAAACATGCCTGTAAACTCTAATCATTACGAAAGGGGTTTGGAATTAGCCGAAGCGGGGAAACATCAGGAAGCTCTGGCCTGTATGCAGGAACATCTTCGCAAAACCGGTGGCGACGCACAAGCATTTAACGATACAGGAGCAATCCTTCATTGCCTTAACCGCTCGGACGAAGCCATCGAGTATTTTATCAAAGCTCGGAGGTACCAAAGGGACTCCATCGAAATATTGTGGAACCTCGCAGAAGCATATCTTGCTGTCGGCAAAGCAAAGGAAACTATGCAGCTTTTCGATAGTATGGAGCAGCTTGGTATATTGAACGTGGACGTAGTTAACAGAACCGCCGACATATTCCTTCAACAGAATAATAAAGCCGATGCCATCGAAATATTAATCCGCTCACTACGCATTTGGCCCAACCAGGAGATTCTTAATCCGATGATTGAGGTGATTCGTCACAAAAGGCCGAAGATAGCTTTCTTTTGTGGATTAAAAGGCGATACAAAATTCCTCACGGATATTTACACATTTACCGAACACCGTTTCCCTGTGAAATTTTTTGAGGGAGATTCCATTAACCAGGTGCAAGAATTAATGGAATGGAGCGATATTTCCTGGTTTGAGTGGTGTACTAATATAGCAGTTGAAGCTTCAAAACTGCCTAAGGTCTGCAAGAATATTGTACGTCTTCATCGTTTCGAGGCTTATGGCGACTGGCCGGGCCAGGTCCAATGGGAAAATATCGATACACTCATCACTGTTGGCAACTCATTTGTCAAAGAAAACCTGATTAAGCAAGTTCCGGATATTAACAACCGAACTCGACTCGTTACTATTCCAAATGGTGTTAACCTCGATAAATTCAAACTCATCGACAAACAGCGAGGCAAAAATATTGCCTGTGCGGGTTATCTGAATATGAGAAAAAATCCGATGTTCCTTCTGCAATGTATGCAGAAACTGCATTACATTGACCCGGAATACAAGCTGTTTTTTGCCGGAGTCTTTCAAAATCCAATGCTTGAACAGTATATCAAGCATATAGTCCAACAACTCGAACTAACGGACGTGGTGTTTTTTGACGGTTGGCAAGAAGACATAAATTCCTGGCTGGAAGACAAACACTATGTCGTTTCTGGTAGTATCGGAGAAAGCCAGGGTATGGGCATAATGGAAGGTATGTCTCTTGGCTTGAAGCCTGTCATCCACAATTTCCCAGGAGCAAACCAGATATTTCCGTCAGAGTTCTTATTTAATATTGCAGAAGAATTCTGCAATCAAATCCTTTCGGATAGTTACGAACCCAAAAGATATCGCATATTCATTGAAGAAAAGTATCCGCTTAAAAACCAGTTGACCGATACCAACAATATCTTCACCCAATTTGAACGCGAGATAGATTCACAACAAACAGTGTCCGAATTTTCCAATAATTTGCAAAATTTGAACTTTGACGAGATTAGATTTCCAACAGAACTTTCCGTTCCGAACTCAGAGAATAACTTGATTGTGTAATTTTTAGTTTTTCAGAAAATATCAGGTACTCCTGGAATGTCAAAAAAATACGAGAGAGTCCCAAAACACATCGAATGTTCTTTTGGGCCACATAAAAAGGCCGGGCCGGTCGTTACTGTGTTGGTCCCGACTTTTAATCGGCGCCGATATTTAGCCAGGGCCCTGGCCAGTGTTGTGCGCCAGAGTTATCGAAATCTTCAGATAATCTTAATAAATGACGGCGGTGAAGACGTAAGCGATATAGTTAATTCATTTGGGGACCAGCGGTTAATGTTTATCGACAGAAAGGAAAATCGCGGCAAGGCCCATTCGCTTAATGAAGCATTAGCTCAGGCTGAAGGCAAATACGTTGCCTACCTCGACGACGACGACCTATATTATCCCAATCATATCGAAACTCTGGTCGATGCTCTGGAAAATCAAACCGACTGC
>DAOUVA010000303.1 GCA_030667885.1 Phycisphaerae bacterium | reverse complement strand
TATTTAAAAAGGGCGGATCACAAAAGTCTTTTTCTTTACCGGACAGCACTACAGTGATTGGCCGTCGGGGCGATTGTGATTTGCGTATCCCCCTTAAAAGCGTCTCCAGAAAACACTGCGAGTTGAATCAGAACAAAGAAACGATAAACATTCGTGACCTTGGTTCGAGTGGCGGCACATTTCTTAACGGCAAACGCATAAACGAGGCAACGGTCAAGGCGGGTGATTATATCAGAATAGGCCCACTTATCTTTGGGCTGCAGATTAACGGCCAGCCGGAAAGTATCGCCCCGCCAAAACCAGCGAAACCCAAACCGCCCCAACCTAAGCCTGCTCCCCCAAAAGCACCAAAAGGCAAAGCCCTGGCAGAAGAGCTGTCCGGCAGTTTTCCTGAGATAGAAATCGATAGCTCCGATTCTTTCCTCGACGAGCTTGAAGATCTTTAAGCCGATGCTTCATTTTGCCGGTACCGGAAAAATATGCTCTCAATTATCGCCGGATACAAAAGCAGTCCTCAGTCCGGCTGATGTTAGGAACAGAAGCTTAAGCTTTTTGTAGAATATTTTAGCTTGCTAATGACGATAATATATATTATTTGAATATTGCGAGTTGTTTGTCTTCGTATTTGCTGAAAGAGAAATTGAATGCAAATTTTGGATATTATCCAGAATCTTTCACCATGTTCGTTATGCTTGCGGCCGGCAAATGTTGGCTTAGCCTCATTGACAACGCCGCTGCCTTTTAATCCAATCAAGCTTTTCTGTCTCGTGGTCTGGTTTTACCTTTGCCTAATCTTTATTCAACGTATCCAGTTTAGCCCGCTTGTGCCCAAAAAATATAAACCAATCGCTTACATTCTCACCCTTTTCACAGGTCCGATACTTATGCTTATTCTGCTGATAGTAGATACGGCAAAAAGGGCATCTCGAAATAATATCAGTGTCACCGAAATAATAAAGCTACATATACAACAAGCTATTGCCAATATACGGTCTCGAGGCACCGAACGTCGCGGCAGCAAATCGTCGATAAGACTGCTTGATTCGTCAGGCAGAAGTATCGATGATATATACGGCCACGGTGACAAACAGCGGAAAGACAACCGCATCCTTGATTTAACCGAAAAAGTCATCTCCGATGCTCTTGAGCGGGGAGCCAGCGATATTCTTATCGACCCGAAGGATGACGCGACATATACAATCAGGCTGCGCATAGACGGCGTCCTTCGGATAGTAGATAAAGTCGGGGCCGATACCTGCAAGGCAATTGTAAATAGTATAAAAGCGGTTTCGAGCATGGACATCTCCGAAAAAAGAAGACCTCAGGACGGCGCATTTACAGCCAAAAAGTCCGGGACAACAGCTTCATTCCGTGTCACGAGCGCCGGGGTTCTGAACGGCGAAAAGTTGTCGATAAGAGTGCTTAACCAGAATGCCGGCACATTCACGCTGGCCGACATCAGGCTCTCGAAAAAGCATTATTCAATTATCATAAATGCAATAAACAAACCATCAGGCATGGTGCTTATATGCGGTCCCACCGGAAGCGGCAAAACTACAACAATGTATTCGATGCTCAACGAGATCGACCGGTTTACGCACAACGTCATCACGGTAGAGGACCCGATCGAAGCAATGCTGCCGGAAGCCAGTCAGATTGAAATTAACCCTAAAGCCGATATTACATTCGCAAAAACTCTGCGCAGTGTTCTCAGACAGGACCCGGATGTGATATGTGTGGGTGAAATACGTGACGAGGAAACCGCAGAGATTGCGCTTCGGGCATCGCAGACCGGCCATCTTGTTCTGGCAACAATACACTGTGACAGCAACGCCACAGCCTTGGTCAGGTTACTGGATTTAGGAATATCGCCTCTTCTTTTATCGTCGGGCCTGAGTCTTCTGCATTCTCAGAGGCTGCTTCGCCTGCTTTGCACATACTGCAAACAACCGGCCCAGCTAAGTCAGGATTTAATTTATAAATTCCAAAGGAAAGGCATAGAATATACGAATATTTTCGAGGCTACCGGCTGTAAACACTGCGAAGGGACCGGTTATTCCGGAAGGACGGCGGTATGCGACCTTCTGGCCATCTCCGAAAAATTGAAGGCTGATATTGCCAATAATAAATTATCAATTGACGAATTGAGAACCGAAGGCAGAAAGAAAGACAAGTCAAGCATGAGGAAAGAAGGCCTGAAAAAGGTAGCAGCGGGAATAACCAGTCTCGAAGAACTAAAAAGAGTGGTAGGATAAAGTTTATGGTATTTTGGCTCGGTATATTAACCGGCGGACTCTTCATCTGGTTCGCGATGAAAATAGGCTTCTACGAAATGCTGGCCATGTTTTTCAATATCGTAATTTCTATCTATGCAGCTATTTTTCTGACGCCGGTAATTTTAGATATTATCCCGGAGGCCGGTGATATACCCTGCAGCAACGCCTTAGCCTTAGCAGTTTTAGGAGTAGGTACTTTTTTTGTTTTGTATGGAATTACATGGGTTTTCCTTACAGGCCAATTCAAGGTCTCCTTTCCAAAATCATTTGATATTCTATTGGCAGGAGTCCTGGGTTTCCTGGCCGGCTTTCTTGTTCTAAGCTTTGCAGCCCTTATAATCACGCTTACCCCAATCTCTCAAAACCGCCACATAAAACAGGTAGGTTTTAATAGAAATTCACAGCAGGCCAACATATCATATATCTGCTTTTGGTGCGACTTGGTTAATTCGATAGTATCGGCGCCGGACAGCAAGATCACAAGTAAGCAAGCTGTTGAGAACCTGTTCAGCGAGACGCAATCAAAAACTTCTGATAATACAGCCGGACAAACTGTTATAAGTGCGCCCGATGAGTCTGAGAATTCAAATGTTGAGCGTCAGCCTGACACACCTTAATATGACAAGCAAAAATACCCGGGGCGGATTAATATTTCCAATGTCACGAACTATGGGGACAGGCCCCCATTGAACAGGCACCCGTTGGAGACGGACCGCTCGGGCATGATTCGCAGGCCTGGACCGCTGCCTTGCTTTGCCCAACGGCAAAACCGCTTAACAGCTTCTGCAAATCGGAGCTGCTGCACTTTTGGCATTTATGTTTTTTAGGAGTTCTCGTTTTTTCCAAAAACTCCATCGTGTGACCACATTTGCTGCACTTGTATTCAAATATCGGCATTTTTTAATCTCGTACAAAAAAACAGTGTAAATTCAGTCCCGGAAGTCCACCGCTCAGGTGGAACCGAACAATAATTCTATAAGTGTTTCGTGTTGTGATAAATCGGGCACGATGACATGTGCTCCGGCTTTTATCAGGCGGGTGCGTTTTTCGGCGCTTAAGCCGTGACGGCGGATTTCGTCGCTGGCGATACCAACGGCAATTCCGTCACGTTTGCGGCATTCTCGTATTTCAACGGGACCATCGCCAAAGACAACAAGGTCAGGACCCTGCAATTTATTGTCGGCCATTATTTTTTCTATGACCATCTTCTTGGAATATTTTGTGACATCCCCTACCGAGCCGTGAATACCGCCGTCAAAAAGCCCTGCGTAACCGAGCGCTTCGGCCTCGGCGATAACATCATGGCGGTCGGTACCGCTGGCAAGGTAAAGTTTTATACCTCTTTTTTTCAGGGTTTCTAAAAATTCCAGTGAGCCTTTAATCGTATAATCATTAATGTCGAGCTCGCCGTTTTTGAACTTTTCGATACGCCTGTTAACAAGCTCCATCAGGGCATTATTATAAATTTCCTTATAGCCTAATTTATCGAGGATTTTATCAGCTCTTACGATGCCAAACTCTTTGACCATCTCGACAAGAGCTTCCATCTGTACGATCGTCTGAATGCCGGTCGACTTGTCGATGTAATCGAGGACGCGATTCCGGGCCTTGTGATAGAGCGTCTCGTCCGCGGTTTCGTAGTCGTCGCCAAGAATCGCCTTTACCATCATGGGGACCATTATTTCCTCCCAGCCCTGCCGCAGCGTGCTTATGGTCCCGTCGTGGTCGAAGACTGCGTGTTTTATCTGAGCAAGCGATATCGACTCGCAGCATACTTCTATTTCCGTATCTTCGTAATAGCGGGCACTGCGAATGTCCGAAGCAAGCTCCGATCGATAAATGTAATCCGGGTCTTTGCCGATTTCGAGGATTTCCGCAGCCGACGCAGTGCCGGTCTGGAACAACTTCTGTACGGTGACGGCGGCGGCGCAGTTGGCGAACTCGGCAGCCTCGGCGGGCCCGACACCCGCGCCCAGGCACAGGGCAAGCGCACTTGTCACCGTGTCTCCGGCTCCGACGATGTCGAGCTTTTTCAGGAGCTGGATGCCGGGAACCTCGTGCACGCCATCGGAATCAATGGTTACTATGCCTCGCGCACCTCGGGTCAGAAAGACCGGCTTGTCGAACTGTTTGTACAAGTTCCCGGCGTATTTCTTCACATCGGCGAACGTGAGAACGTCGTCCAGCTTGGCATCGACGTTGTTCAGATGCGCCGCTTCGAAATCGTTCGTCTTGCGATAGATGTTTTTGAATTTGTGCCCGAAGTGCCTGGAATCGAGCAGGACAACTTTGTCGGAGAACTCTCCGAACAAAGCGTTGGCTCCGTCGATGAAAGATTCGTTTGTGATCGAGCCGGGGACCTGCTGGTTTGCGATCAACGAATCCGCCGTCTTCAGGGCATTTCTTATACCGTCCAGGATGGCCCGGTCGGTCGCCTCGGTTCGCTTGTTGAAAAAGCCGAAGTCCATCCTCGGCTGCTCGTTGCCCTCAAGGTACGGCTTGCCAAATGCGACGGTATCGAAGTCCTCCTTCTGGACTACCAGGCAAGTCGTATCGACGCCCAGTTCGTTGAACTGGCGAGTCAGCTCCCTGCCGAAAATGTCGTCTCCGATAACACCTATGACCTGAATCGCCGCCGGTTCGAGCGCAGCAAGATTGGCGACGACGTTCGAGGCGCCGCCGAGCGAATAGTAATGCTTGCCGACCGCGCGTGCCTGCAGGCCGGTTTCGAGCGAGACCTCCGAGCCGCGAGGATCGAGCACCCAGTAGACGTCGAGACAAAAGTCACCGTAGACCGCTACTTTTACGTCCTTGATGCGAGCCGATATTTCCCTGATGCGTTCTTGACCCATGGTCCGGTACCTCACTTAGATCGCGAGCAGCTTCTCGAGACGGTTGATACATTGCACCATGCACCGAATCGTGTGATAGTTCACCTTCCACGAATGGCTCATGTGCGTCCAGATCGGCTCGCCCTCTCTGGTCAATAGGGGCCACCACTCGCCAACAGGATGGTTTATCATCTTGTCAAAGACGAAACGGTGCACGTTTTCGTATGCGCCCCAGTATCGGTCGGGGCCAAAACGCAGACACGCCTCCAGCATTCCGATCATCACTTCGGCCTGCTGCCAGAACTCCTTTTCCATATCGTGAACGCCGCCTGCGTGGGGGCCCTCCACGTAGACGCCGCCATATTCCGGATCGACGCCGTTGGTCAGCCCGTGATCGGTCGCCTTCTTGATAACATCCTTGTACTTCTCGAAACAACCGCCCATGATGTCGGTGGCGTGGGCGAGCAGCCAGGCGAACTCAACATTGTGCCCGGCCGAGGTATTGTCGCCGGCGTTGTCTTTTTGCCCGCCCTCGGCGAAGCGGTCCCAGCCCCAGACAATGTCGAACTTGATCTGCGGCGCAACTTTCCAGTCAGGCGTAAACTGCGGTATCCCGGTCGCATACTGTGGGTGCAGAATTCTCTTTAGCAGGATGTCGATATCTTCGATGAGCATTCGGCGGTGGACGGATTGACCCGTGCATTCGTACAGAGTCGTGAACGCTTCCATCAGGTGCATGTGGACATCAAGGGTCTTTCTGTCTCCTCCGCCGCTGCCCGGGCCGCCCAGGTCCCAGTTCCTCTCGAACATCTCGAAGTAACCACCATACATTGTGTCGGCGGCGTGCTTCTTTAGCAGGTCAAAGGTTCTCTCGGCGTATT
>DAOUVA010000410.1 GCA_030667885.1 Phycisphaerae bacterium | reverse complement strand
GCTCTTTTGTGACAAGCAAATACGAGCAAGTAGGACATTTGGTTATTCAGACAAACAAAGCCAAAACAAACCCAAAACAAACCCAATTCAAAGCCAATTGCTTCAAAGGACAAAATTAATGCAAAGTGTGTATATACAATGGATTATGAATAAAAATGCGAATATGGGCAAAAAAAAACAAAGCCAAAACAAACCCAATTTTACACCCGAAGGGGAGAGAACAGAAGCCCTATCCAGAATGACTGAAATAACGTGTATAAGGCAGTTGAAATTAAAAACAGTTTTTTATATCATAATGGGACTATAGACAGCAAACTTTTGAAATCTTAGGAGAAAAGAGTATGAAAAGGTATCCTTTTTTAATTGTGCTGATAACAATTGTGGGAGTTTCCAGCGTCCTGGCCGATTGGCCTCAGTACCTCGGCCCTAACAAAAACGCCACCTCTGATGAGAAAGACCTGCTGCGCTCCTGGCCGGCCAAAGGACCCAAAGTCCTATGGACGTTAGACCTCGGACCCGGATACGGCGGAGCTGCCGTCAGTAAGGGTAAAGCCTATCTACTCGATCGCATCACCGGCAAAAAGGATATGTTCCGCTGCCTCGATTTAAATAGCGGAAAAGAACTCTGGTCATTTGCTTACGACGCCAAGGGTCGGGTTAGTAATCGAGGCTCGCGTTCGACACCGGCGATTGACGGCAACTACATCTACACCTGCGGTGCCTTCGGTGATGTCTATTGTTTTGACGCACGCACCCGTAAGCCCGTCTGGAATAAAAACGTTTGGAATGACTTCGGAGGCCGCAAAGCCCCGACGTGGGGCATCTGCCAGAATCCGCTCATTTACAAGGATTTGCTGATAGTGGCTTCCCACACCAAACAGGCTGGCGTTGTCGCTTATGACAAAGCCAACGGCCACATCAGATGGGCATCCAAGGCTCTGCCCGGCTTGTTAAGTTACGTTACTCCTGTAGTTGTGAACATCGACGGCAATGACCAGATTGTAATGATCACAGCTACGTCGCGAAGAGAGCGTGGCGGCCGCTCCGCACCGGCCGGCGGCTGGGAAGGTGAGCCTGATGATGGCGTTGACGGTGTGGTCCTCGGAATGAGCATTGAAGACGGCAGGACACTCTGGACATATAAAGGCTGGCAGTGTCGCATTCCAATTACTAACGTTACCACTGTCGGCGACGGACGGCTTTTCATTAGCGGCGGATATATGGCAGGCTCTGCAATGATCAAGGTCAAAAAAGATAACAGCAGATACGTTGTTGATGAACTCTATACCACCCAGGATTTTGGTAGTCATGTCCATCCGCCCGTACTTTACAAAGGGCATCTATATGGCCATTGCACGACCAATACACGCCGTGACGGTATGTCGTGTATGAGTATTGACGGGCAGCTAAAATGGAAGACTGAACGCTCACCGGTCTTCGATAAGGGCGGATTCATTCTTATTGACGACCTTATCCTGAGCGTCGATGGCGAAGAAGGTATCCTTTATTTGATTGAGCCGAATTCTCAGGGCTTTAAGAAGCTGGCAAGTGTGGACCTGCTCGATACGAAAGAATGCTGGGGACCGCTTGCACTTTCAGACGGAAAACTACTCATCCGGGACCAGAAGCAGATGAAGTGTGTTGTTGTCCGATAGCCGCTCGGCTCTCTTTTATACTGTTGTTATTTAAAACTTTCTGTCGCGTATCTCAGCGGCTTGAATGTGGGAAGCTCATTTATTTTGACCGCTCCCCAGGTCGTATTGAGATGCCCTAACATACGAGCGTTGCCATGTCTTTTGGAATAATCCACGAAGGCCATGGCGGCATCGGTTTTCTTCCAGCTTGAAGGCCAGACGCGAAAACCTTTTTTAAGAAACATTGGCACTGATTCATACTCTTTTCGCAGTTCGTAATGCCAGTCACAGATTATGATATTTTTGCTTATCAAATCGACAGCTTTCGCGGTGTCATTGGCGCTGGCTTCCCACTTGCCGTAGTTGATTATTTTTGCGTCGATCAATCTGTCGCCCCACATCAGCATTTCGATTTTGTGTTTGCCTGCAATGTGTTTGTAGTAATCATTAACTGCTTTGGCAAACAATGTGGCCTTGTCCTTTCCTTTACATCTTGTACAGGCATCTTCCCCTATAAGAAACACTTCATCCAGACCCACATGCAAAGCGTCCGCCTCGAAAACTTCTATCAACTCATCCATAAGTGCAAATGCCACTTTGTTGACTTCCGGATGCAATGGGCACCAGCTTCTGCAGTAAATGCCTTCGTTGTCCGGATACTTGCCCGGCGTCTCATCAAATTCCGGATAATTTATAAGCAGCGGCGCCGTGTTCTTCGACCATGACTGGTGACCGAGACATTGAAATTGCGGAATCAGTCTGACTCGGTGTCTGCGGCAAACAGCGAGCAGATTCTTTATCTGCTTGGCATTGCAGGCGTTGTCTCTTGCAAGTTCAGGGTGCGATTTATATTGATAGCCATAATTAATCTCACCCACTATCACATTTACACCGAGCCCGGCCAACCTCGGAACGACAGAAGTCAACTGTTCAACCGCCTTTTTATTACCTATACCAAGATGGACGCCGCGCCACGGCTCTTTGATGCCTCGCGCGGAAACTGCTGACTTATCATTAGCCTGGACGGCCGTTGATAAAAGACAAATAATTAGAAGAACGCATTTGATTTTCATAATATCTTCCTTATATCGAATTCAGTTTATCTCTGTTCTCATATACTTTCTCGATAGCATCGGCGACCTCGTCCATGTCCTTTTTGGTCCCGAGCAAAGGACCGGAAGCCCAAAGCATGGCCATCTCCCGGCAGACCTTATCACAGTTAGGACAGTCAATCTGTTGGCGGTATTGTCGCAGCCTCTTTGCAGAATACATCTTCTTATAGACCTTTGCGTTCAATATATGATCTATCCACGGTTCCTTATGTAATCCATGCTTTATATATCCGCTGAGACCGACACCTTCGGCAGCAACGGCCTTGAAAAACTTGCTGCGGTCTGCGTTGTTAAAGTGTTCTTTTTTATATGTCATGGCATAGAGATAAAAAGAGCCGCTGGTGGTTCCTTCGTACAATTTTTGCGGAACTATACCCGGAACATCTTTAAGCCGGTAGGTCAGGTGGGCGGCGTTTTCATTGCGGCGGTTGAATCGTTCCTCGATGCCATCCCACTGGCCGAGCAGAACCGCGCCCTCGAATTCATTCATGCGATATTTCGGGCCGGCCACTTCGGTGAGTCCCCTGCGGGATGTGCCGTGGTTGTGGACGGTATAGCATTTGTCCATCAGCTCTTCATCGTTACCCGTGATTGCTCCGCCTTCTCCGCAGGCGATTGTCTTGCTCGACTGGAAGCTGAAACAACCAAGGTCGCCAATAGTGCCTAATTTTTTGCCCTTGTACTCGGCCAGATGTGCCTGTGCGGCATCTTCAATCACTTTCAAATTGTGCTTTTTGGCAATCTGCATAATCCTGCCCATATCACAGGGCTGGCCCATCATGTGAACCGGCATAATCGCTCTGGTGTTTTCGGTAATCTTTCTTTCAACGTCGTCAGGGTCAAGCTGATAAGATTCAGTGTCCAAATCGGCCAGAACAGGCAGTGCTCTGGCAGTCAAAATAGAAGATATTGTCCCCGGGTCGGTATAAGGTGATGTAATGACTTCGTCTCCCGGGCCGATTCCGAGCGCTTCGACTGAAGTGTGTAAAGACTGCGTGCCGGAGCCGGTGGCCACGCAGAATTTCGCCCCTATCAATTGAGCGAATTTCTTTTCGAGAGTTGGGACAGTGCCGGAGGAGGACTGAATTCTGCACCATATTCCGCTCTTTGTAGTTTTCAATACAGAATCTTCGACGTTCTTGTCACAGTATGGCCAGCTTGGCCATGATTTGTTTGTTCTGACAGGTTTACCGCCGAGAATAGCGAGTTTACCGGCTTTTCTGCTTAAGTTTGCATAGGCAGGAATGGTCCCTGATGTTACCGCGGCGAGTGAGCCTGCTGAGGCAGCGGCTATGAATTGTCGTCTTGTTAAATCGTTCTTACTCATTTCCAACTCCTTTCAATTGGTGTTCTTTTGAAACATGATATTTGCCTGAAAACTCCATTATAATCTTGCGTGGTGCTCGATGTTAGCGGAAAAAGTGCGACGGGTAAGAAATTCTTTTTCTTAGCCCTTCGGGGTGTTGAAATTGGCTTTGAATTGGGTTTGTTTTGCATTGAAATTGGCTTTAATTGGGTTTGAATTGGGTTTGTTTTGGCTTTTATTGGGTTTGTTTTGGGTTAAATTGGGTTTGAATTGGGTTTGTTTTTTTGCCCTGCCAGTGGGGCAAATTCTTATAATTACCTGTTATGTCTAAGGTTATATTCATTTTGTCATTTCTGAAATTGGGTTTGTTTGTTAAAATAGAGTGTATCTGGAAATATGTTATAATTCGTAAAGACGGTTGGGGCAAAGGGGCAGAGAAGCAAAGGCACAAAGTGGATAAACTCAAATCGAACAATGCCATTTTTCATGCTGATAACCATTAAATTTGCTATTGACTATTTAGTGAGGGCAGAAAAACACTGCCTCTATAATTAGAGCGAAGTGCGTTTTTGGCCGAAAAAAGTCTCGATTTTCGATGCTGGATTCTTGT
>DAOUVA010000168.1 GCA_030667885.1 Phycisphaerae bacterium | reverse complement strand
CTGTCGGCAATTGGTTGTGTCGGCTTTATTTCAGTCTCAGCCTTAGTTTGCTGCGTCTGCTCAGTTTTATTTTTCTTGCACCCACCGATGATAAACATCAGGACTAAAAGTAAACAAAATAGTTTTTTCGATTTCATTTTCAATTACCTCTCGTATTTCGTTTAACGCTTCACGAGATATGCTATTCTTTAGCTCCGTGCTTTCGTAAGAGCTCGATTATTTTATTGTCTCCCTGTTCTTTTGCCCATTTCAGAGGAGTTTGGCCGTTGCTGGTTTGAGCATTGACATCAGCACCCTTGTTTAAGAGGCTTTCGGCGATTTCCAGGTGGCTGTGAGCGGCGGCGAGGTGCAGGGGCGTCTGGCCGTACTCATCTTTTGCGTTTATATCCGCACCTTTATCAATAAGCAGCTCGGCTACATTGCTGTGGCCATGAACCAATGCAAAGAACAGTGGCTGCCATCCATGCTCGTCTTTTGCATTGACGTCAGAGCCTTTAATGAGAAGGAATTCGACGATGTCTTTATGTCCCTTCTCTGCGGCGAGGTGTAAAGCTGTCCGGCCAGTCTTGTCCGTTGAGCTGATAACAGCGCCATTGTCGATAAGCAGTTCCGCCATATCCTTAAGACCTGATGAGATTGCGTAGTGCAGGGCGGGCGTGCAGTTCTGGCTCTTTGTATTAACATCGGCTCCCTTGGCGATTAGCAGCTCGGCTACAGGCATGTGGCCCGAAACGACAACATTTAGCAGGGGAGTGTGGCCGTATAAATCCGTCGCATCAACGTCGGCGCCATTTGCAAGAAGCAGCTCAGCAATATATTTATGACCTTTTTCTGCTGCGAGGTGCAAAGGTGATCGGCCGAACGTATCTTTTGCTTCGATGTCAACACCTTTTAAGAGGTGTAGCTGGACCTCGACAAAATCACCGCTTGTCGCGGCCTGGTGAATTGATTTGGTGGGTTGTGAACGTTTGGCTATACTATCAATGACCACGAGTCCATCGGATTGGGCGGGCCGGAGGCCGTCCTGCCGGCACCCAAGGGCGATAAAAACCAAAACCAGAAATATTAATTTTATCGATTTCATTAGCCAATGCGGTCGAGAATAAGTTTCGTATCGAGGAAATTTTTCTTGGCTGTCAAAATGAGTCTGGTCGTGCGGATCTCATTTTCCTTCAACAGCAAAAAAGCGATAACCGGCTGAGGGCCTGCGGTAATTACAAAGGATGATTTCAAAAATCCGGTCAAATACTCCTCGCACTGCTGCTCAACTCTCAGGAAAGATTTATTAGATGCTAAATAGTTCGCACCTATTTCAACAATTCGATTATATGGGGTAGCAAAAAACAACTGCCCCAGGGCTTCGTATCCGAGTTCCAGGGAGTTTTTGAATCGTTCAGATTCGACGAATCCACCTGTAAGAAAAACGTTGCGTTCTTCCGAAGCGGTGAATTTGAGCCTTAACATCGTGCGGATATTTGTAAGGTCAATCTGTGTCCTGAACAAGCTGAGCAGAAAAACACTGTTTAACCGGCGGGCCGTCTTTAAGTTATACTCTGCCTGGAAGCCATCGATTTGGTAATCAATCTGACGAATATCTTTATCCTGATAGTAAGCCAGAATCACCTGCTCGACTGCTTGCTGGATATATTCGGTGGATGCCTGGCTGCTGAATTCACCCTGCTCTGAAAGAAGCTGTTCCAATTGCTCCGGTGGAATGTTGCCGTCCGGGCTGTAATCGGTGCCAATGGGTTTTTCCGTCAATGAACGTCTGAGGGCCAACCGGAGGTTCGCAAAATCGTCTCGGGCTTTGAACAGTTGCACAATCGACTCATCCAGCATTAAATCCGAGAACAACTCGCGTACCGCGGTTCTTCGCTGCTGGAGGATTGTCTCGGCCTGGGCGATGTCCTTCGCTCCCTGCGGCAGGGCGTATTCGGTTCCACTGAGCAAATCAGCAGCCTGCTCGAAGTTCTGAGCGTTGGTCATATCGAGTAAAACGGCCCTGGTCAGCATCTGCGTTTCGAGGGCGCGCACCTGGGCCGTCTGAAAGGCGTATTGCCAATCGTCAGAGCCGACAGGCGGATACGTGTAAAAATCGAGAACGGTTTGTTCGGCAAGTTCGGGCATTTATAATTTAATTCTCAAACAGTTCTTTTGCTAATTGAATCTCCAGCTCTTTGCGTGCCTGGTCCAGAAGTACCTCGATAGAGACGTTAGTTTTAATTTTGCCTCTTGTCAGGATAAAACCGGCCCCGAGGTTCTGCCTTTCGTTGGACAATTTTAAGTTGCCTTGAAAGCCCGGGCCTAACTCGCGGTTTATCTGCTTTATAAACTCATGGTCGATTCGTCCTTCATTCGTATCGACTACGACCTCTTCATCGCCGGTTTCGACGGCTTCGATCAGGAGTTTTTTAATCAGGGCGTAATATTCATCATCCGGCAAGTTATGCAATTGCTGGCGTGCCTGTTCAAAGACCTCGTCGAGTATTTTCCTTTTCTCAGCGAGATAGTCTTTGGCAATATTCATTCTGGCCGCTGCAAGGATATGCGAATTTTTGTCTTCGCCGGCTTGTTGAGCAAGTATCCCCGTCTGCTTTTTATATTCATCCAGTTGTTGGGAAAGTTTGGCCTGCTCATCAGCTTCTTTGTCATCGGCCTGCTTTTTTATCTTATCAGCCTCGGCGCGGGCGTCAGCCAATATCTTTTCTACTACCTGTTCAGTATCCATAATTACTCTCGTATTATGTATTGTACATAGTGAATATGACGGATTAAGCTGTTGGCCAGGTGATACCTTTCAGCAGAATAAACATCGTTACAAGTAAGCCAAGAACAGCGTAAACTTCAACCATAACTGCATAGACTACACCAGCTTTAAAAGCCATCTCCGGTCTTTTGGCAGCCATCAGAATACCGCCCGAACAAACCTTGCCTTGATGAATAGCGCTCATCAGGCCGGCAAAGGCAATAGGCAAACAGGCAGCTAAAACCTGCAGGCCGAGTTTGACGGATACTTCAGGTGGGCCGCCCTGGCCGAAAAAGTTGAGATTGAGCATCACGAGAAATGCCGCCAAAAAACCATAGAAGCCTTGTGTTCCGGGCAACACCACCATAATAAACATCTGCCCGTATCTTTCCGGTTTTTCGCTCAAAACGCCGGTCGCACTCCTGCCGGCGATACCAATGCCAATTGCCGAGCCGATACCGGCGAATAAAGCCGCCATTCCAGCGCCTAACAAAGCCAATGTCATTCCATGATCCATTTTATTGTCCTGCCTTTCTTACTAAAAACACCGTTAGATTTCTTTTTTGAAATAAATGTGTTTATATTCCTTGCTCAGCGGCTCAAATGATTTTCCGCCGCCGGCAATGAACTTGGGAAAAAATTCTACATATTGAAGTCTCAAAGTATGAACAAACGCACCTAATGCGTTTATTGCGATGTTAAATCCGTGTCCTCCGATAAGCACTAATACCATCAGCACAACACCTATACCGTAAGGTATGTCGCCTGCTATTTTTGCAATAATATTAATTGCCATTGCCAAACCTGCTGTAACCATGCCAAGCGCCATTAATCTTAAATAGCTCAGCACATCCCCCAAATAGAATATCGTGCTAAATAAATTATACGTTCCCATGCCTATCCGGCCGCCCCAGCCGCCCTCGCGGTGGCTGAACAGCAAAATAGTAACTGCGGGGGTAATCGCCAGAAAGCCGAAGAATTGACCAGCTTCAGCCGAGACGGTACCGAACTTACTCGCCAGGAACAGCACAATCGAATTAATCATAATCAGCCAAGTCAGTTGGTCGCATATTGCTGTAAGGTATTGCTTTTGCTTTAAGTTATGTATAAATGCAATCATCAAGCCTGTCATAATCTGGAAATATCCAAGCCCCAGAGACAAGTTGAAGAACATCATGGGCTTCTCGAGCGGGTCAAACCACATCAGCCTGGCTCTGACCGGGCCAAGGGCGGGTATGAACTGCTGGACTGCGTCCCCAAACCAACCACCGGTGAGCGCACCTGCCACCACGGTTGCGGCAGAGCAAATGCCTAACATCCACATCAGTTTTTTGTCGCCCTGCATTTTTTTGATGAAAAAAATCATCAGGGCGATAATGACCAATCCGTACCCGGCATCGGTCAGGCACAACCCGAAGAACAGCGCAAAAAACGGCGCCAGAAATACCGTTGGGTCCACTTCAAAATGCTGCGGCATTCCATATAAGCGAGTTATTACCTCGAACGGTTTTATTGCGCCGGAGTTTTCAATTTCTACAGGAATATCTTCATCTTTGGCCGGCTCGATTTTATGTAAACTCGATGCCTCAAAACCTGATACGAGCTTCTCCAACGTGGCGTAATCATTTTTCTTGACCCACCCTTCCAGAATAACAGTATGCTCAGTGGCCGGTACAGTATCTTTAGTCTGCTCTCTTTCTAAGAGATTCTTATAATGGTCGCATAGAATCCCGAGGTTGAGTAGATTTTTCGACAGTTTGGCGGCGTTTTCGGTCTGAGTCTGCAATTGTTTTTGTGCCTGCTGGAGCTTTTCATTGTGTTCGTTAATCAGCCTGGAGACAGTGCCTCTCATCGGCTCGAAGCTGACGGTCTCGAATTCGGCCGAGCGCAACAGCTTCTGGATTGCCTCGGCGTTTTCATTTAGAGCGACGATAAGACAGGCGCTCCTGCTGATGCCGGTTCCTATTTGCTGAATAGCGGCGCCGGCTTCATTTAGCTTTTCACTGATCTGCTCAAGGTGCTGGTTCGATATCAAACCGGCCCAGCAGGTGGCCTTTTGAAGCCGGCAGATCTCTTCTACTGGTGTTTGGAAAGAGGCCCATGGCCTGAGCATCTGCAGTGTGCTCTGGATGTTTTCGATTTCAGCCTTTGTTTTTTCTATTGATGCTTCGAGGTGCTCGCTTTTGTCTATGGTCTTCAGGATTTTGCGGTCTGAAACAACCTTATTATATAATTGTTCGTCGATTACGGTACGCGGAGCGAGAATGCCGGCAAGACCTTTTTGTGCTGTGGCGTGATTTTTCAAAAACGCGAGGCTCTTTTCGAGCCTGTTTAGGAGCGTTTCAAGGTCTTTGGGCCGTTCGGCTAAGGCTGTAAGTTCGGGGAAGTCTCTGCTGAGCATTGCCTCTTCTGCATTGAGGATATGGCAAATACCTCCTCGCTGCAGTTCTTCCAGAAGCTCGGATGCCTGAGTTCGATGACTGGCAATTATGATTTTTGCCATTTTGGCAATGGCCATAGTTAGCCTCTTAAGTAATCCATTACCTTAGCGGCCGCTGTGGCCATTCTACTGCCGGTTTTATCACGCAATTGCTGGCGATTCTGCTGTGCCTGTGCCTTAAGCTTATCAACTTCGGCGCTTGCCTGCGAGTGTGCTTCGGCAACGGCAGCCTCGATTGCTTGTTTCCTTTGCTGTGCGGCCTCGTTTGTGGCTGCGAGCCGATTCTCCCGGCCTTTTTCAGCCTGTTTTACCGCCTCAGCTTTGGCCTGTTCGATAATTTCATTGGCCTTTGTTTCAGATTCCTTGATTTTTTTGATCAATTCCATATCAATACCACCAATTGCTCTGTGCTATTCACAACCCATTTTAGAATCAGATAAAGTATATTATTATTCAGCAAATGACAACAAATAACTCAAAGTTTTTTTATTTGCCCTGCTTTAGCAACTGTTTTTACCGATGAATCCTGTGGCAAGAAGACCATTCAAGCGAGTATTAAGTTTTCTTCCTGCAGCACTGCGGCCGCAATACCGCTGGCAGTAATAAGTTTAAGATTTTTTGTCGGGGTCGTCTATGAATCCTTCTTCCATCAGCATCTTAGTCTCTTGCCTTGCCTTGCTTATGATTGATTCGGCTGTTTTGTAGAGTTCTTCCCGAGTCAGGACTTTCTCGGCTATTCCCTGCTCGATGGCTTTGGTACCTACTGCGGCGGCCTCGCGCGGGAACACTTCCCATTCGTCCATTGTGGGGATTATGTAGTCTTCGCTTAGTCCCTTGTCTTCGGCGGTTTTTGCCAGCTCCATCGCCGCTGCAATACACATTTCGTCGGTTATTGTTTTGGCTCTGACATCAAGAACTCCTCTGAAGATGCCGGGGAAACCGAGGGAATTATTTACCTGGTTCGGGAAATCGCTGCGTCCGGTTGCGACAATCCTTGCGCCGGCTTTTTTTGCCTCCCACGGCCATATTTCGGGTACCGGATTGGCGCATACGAAGACGATGGAGTCTTTTGCCATTTTTGAAATCCACTGGCTTTTAACGGAATCAGGGCCGGGTTTTGAAAGTGCGATCAGTACATCGGCGCCACGGAGCGCTTCATCGATTGGGCCGTCGAAGCACATTTCGTTGCTAATCCGGCAGATATTTGCTTTTTCCTTTAGAGAAGGATTGTCGTTTATGTCAGTGCGATTCTTATGAAGGGAGCCTTTGCTGTCGTACATAATACATTTTTTCGAATCGGCCCCGGCTCGGAAAATAAGATCTGATATCCTGATGTTTGATGCACCCGCCCCCATAAAAACGATTTTTACGTCCTGGATATTCTTGTCGACGACTTTCAAGGCGTTTACGAGGCCGGCAAGGGTAACGGTTGCGGTGCCCTGCTGGTCGTCGTGCCATACCGGTATCGGGCTTTCCTTCCTCAGCCTGTCGAGGATGTAGAAGCACTTGGGCTGGGCGATATCTTCGAGATTAATTCCTCCGAAAGAAGGATGTAATAACAGTACGGTCTCTATGAATTTGTCGGGGTCTTTCGTGTCGAGGCATATCGGGAAAGCGTCCACACCGCCGAGATACTTGTAGATGAGGGCCTTTCCTTCCATTACGGGAAGGGCGGCGTGCGGGCCGATGTCACCGAGGCCCAATACCCGGGTTCCGTCGCTGATAACGGCAACGGTGTTCCATTTGCAGGTCAGCTCGTACACCTTTTCGGGATTTTCGACGATGTCTCGGCATGGCGAAGCGACGCCGGGGCTGTACCATAGGTCGAAATCATGCAGGTCTTTCACACGGCATTTGGGGGTTATAGCTATCTTGCCTTTATAATATGAATGGAGCTCTGAAGCTATTTCCTGTGGTTTATTTGCTTTTGCCAGGAGTTCTTCTTCATTGTATTCCATAGTTTCAACGCCACTTTCTGCTTAAAAAACGGGCATTCTATTGTTATTGTTCGTTTGTGTCAATGCGCCATTCGAGAATGCCGGCGGAAAAATCCGGCTGCAACTGTGCTTCGAGGCGCAGCGATGTTGTCTGCACAGGTTCGAATATTACGTTATTGAACTTGTCTTTTTGACGGCCGTATTCGGAGGCGTTCGATACCTGTTTCCACTGGCCGGCGTCTTTGTAGAGCAATCGCCATGATTTCGGGATGCGGCATCCTCCTGAGCCAGTATCGTCGAAGAAGTAAACGGAAGAGCCGGAGATATTTTTTGCCTGGTCGAAATCGTACTGTACCCATTCGGTCGTGCCTCTGTGGTCCCACCATGTGAAACGCGCTATGCTGTAGTCGTTTGAGCTTTTTGGTGATAATTTATCGCTGAGCGCTGCAACTGAATCGCTGTCCCAGCAGTGAGAGGCGGAAGCGGGAATTGGTTCGGCACCCTTTGGGGGGGCAATCCACTCGGTGGCGTCGGGGCCTGTGCCGATGGTTGGGAATGACGAAATCCGCAGGCGGGCACTGCCCATCGGGATCAGTGTTACGGTTTCGGTCGGCTCATCGGATTTTGCGGGGCTCGGCTGGAGCAGGCCGACAAGGCCGAGGTTGTCTTTTTGCCATTGGGGTATTTTTTTGGCTTTGGCACGAAGCTCAATTGGAGCGGCATTCGCTTCGAAAGGCTGGTTGTCAGCGGGCCATGCCTTGCGCACAAGCTTAAACGACGAGGCAAGGTCGCTGTCATTCAATATCAGGCCATAATTCCATGCGGTTGTGGGGTGTATTTCCCAGGCGGGCCATTTTTCAGTGCCGCCGGCTTTGACGTATTTTTCGCCAATCTTTAATGAGTAGGTCAGAGGGCCGCGATTGACGGAGACGCTGTTGTTGTTTTTCGTCCACTGGGTCAGCGAGATTTTCATTGCAAGATTGAGATCGACCGTGTCGCCGTCGGACCACTTGCGGTCTATCATAATGTACTGGCGGGAGCTGGTTTTGATAGATTAGGTTTTTCCGTTGATTGACAGCCCGGGATTTTCGCACCAGGCGGGCACGCGGAGATAAAGCGGGAAGCGAACGGGCTTTGGTGTTTTTATGGTAAAGCGGATGTTCTCGTCAAACGGGTAGGTTGTTTTTTGCGTGATTGTGACCTTCGTGCCGTTGCCGACCTTTGCTGTAACCTTCGAAGGGGCGTAGAGCACCGCTGCCAGGCCATTGCCCGGGGTGGCCAT
>DAOUVA010000363.1 GCA_030667885.1 Phycisphaerae bacterium | reverse complement strand
TGGAACAGGTTATAGTGAATGATGGCCTCACGCGAGAAATTGTAGTCGGAGTGTGTAAGCCATTTATCGTTTGTCTTGTAGTCGTTAAGGGGTGCGCCGAGCAAAATGTTTTTCAGTGACAGGGTTGTGACAACTCGGTCGTGGGTCTTCATTTTGGCCGCGGAGATTATGTATAAATCGGGATCCAGGAAGGTCGAGATAATGCGGATAGGCGTCGGGCGGTGACCTTTGCCGAAGACATAACGGTATTGCCAGGGCTCGTGGTTGAGGTCAAGGAGCTTGACGTTGTATTCCTTCTCCAGCGGCATATAGCCGTAGTTTTTATATCCATCGAATGTGCCTTCACGTGAGATTGTGGATTCGCCAATAATAATCTGATGTTTGAAGTGGGGCTTCAGGAAATCCAGGATTCCTCTTATCGCATCGACGTGAGTGGCGGCGAGCTGGCGAGATGTGATTACGAAGTTCGGCTTTATGAGAATCTTCTTTTTATCGCCTATAGAAGCGATGACATCATCTTCGATTTTCTTCAGCGCCTGATATACGATGTCCCTGCGATCGTTGCCTTTTATCAGGGCGACTTTAGCGGGGCCTGCGGTGGTGAATATGCCGTTCTTTTTGACCCATGGGCTCCCCGGGGCGGCATTGCTGAGGGCGGGACCGAAGTATTTTCCGCCGAGGGTAAGGCCGACGGCGCCTAATCCAAAGCCTTTTAAGATATCGCGACGGTTGAGGTGTTTTTCGTTGATTTCCATATCTGTATCCTTTCGGAATTTATGCTTGCAAATCCTCGTTAATCAGCAAAACGTATCGGACGGGGGCAGTGATCGATAAACTTGAGTGCTTCATTATTAAAAATCTCGCCGGTCATTTCGCCCAGGCAGGTTCGGGTGATATAGTCGTATCTTTCGAAGCTGTCCCAATCCTCCTTTGTGAGAATATAGCCGAAGGCGTCGTTGGTCAGGCCGAAGAGGAAATTGTGGCTGCCGTGCATCTTTCGCTTGAGATAGTATCCGATGTTTGGTAGGGCTTCGCCTGGGATGGTAAGGATTTGTGCATTGGCGATGTTTACGACGTTTACCTGTGTGGAAATATTATGGCTGTCCAGCAGTTCAAAGCCCAACGGGGATGCCTGGACAACGGCACGGAGCATTTCGGAATCTACGGGAAAAACGATTTTTGTATTTGCACAATACATATGGGGATTGGAAAGTACGCGGGCATCAGAGACTATGCGGAGAGATTCGTCGGCAAGGAGGTGTCCGATGCGGATGCACTCGTCCCATCTCCGGATGTCTTTGCCGTCTGAGCCGCGGCAGTCAGCGGTTACCATTCCTCCTATCGCGCCGTTCATGAAAATTCCGGTGCCCCCGCCGCGTGCTTTGATTCGGTCGTAAAGGGGGCCGACGAAGTCAGGGGAAAGGATTCCCTGGTCGGAGCCGATTACTTCGGGGTGACAGGCGTAATTGACGAGAGTTATGAAAGGTTTGCCTTTGGTATCAAGGGCCTGAATCACATCGCAGCGCGGGTCGTATAACTTCTCGGCGTAATAGTTGTATGCGATTTTTCCTCTGGCGTTACCGGTAGCAATTTTGATTTTTGCGGGCTGGAGCTTGCCGATTGCCTCGTTAATTGCGTCGGCCAGTTTTTCGCATACATGATTTACGTACTCAAGGTCGAGAGCTGATTTGCCGGTTCTATCGGGAAAGCCGTAACAGTCCGGGGCGCTATGGGTGTGGGTGGCTCCGATGAGGATATTCTGCGGTCCGATGGATGGGACTTTAGCACGTACTTTGTCGCAGAGGACGCCGGGGAAGCCGAGGAAGTCGGTGCTGCAAATTGCCACGCGGGTTCCGCTGTTTTCGATGACCATGGCGCGGACTGTAAGCCGGCCGAATGTCCGAGTTGTGGGTTTCGAAGGTCCGACGCCGCCCGAGACGGGCAGGAGCGGGTTGGGGGTGACATCGCGTACGGCAATGGCGGCACGGAACTCGGCACGAGCTGCCGTGGAATACACTAAACAGACGAATACTATAATAACGGCCATAAATACCGGCATAAAATTATGCTGTTTTCTGTTCACTTGTATCTCCTTTTGCTTGTCTGACTTATGATTTATACAATTTTGTCCTCATTTAAGTTAATACGTCACGGGCCACACGAAGTACATTGCCGCCGAGAATCTTCTGAATGTCCGAGTCGGAAAGACCAAGCTGGACAAGGCCTACGGTAAACAGCGGCCAATTTGTCCAGGCCATACTAAGCCGACTTTCCCGCGGTCCTGTGGTAAGTGAACCTTCCGGCCAAAGGCTTTCCCATGCTTTTCTGGTCTTCCTCCGGTTCGGGATTTTTTTATACTCCTTGTCCGAATTTCGTGAGGAATAGGCGACATCCGTACCGATGGCGACGTGGTCGGCACCGAAGGTCTTCACTACATATTTGATATGCTGCATCATTTTGGCGATGTCACCTTTTCCGCCGAGAAAGCTCGGGATACAACAAATGCCAATCAGCCCACCTTTATCGACAATGGCGCGGATAACATTGTACGGCTTACTGCGAATATGTTCGTGAAGTGCGGCACAGGTGGTGTGGCTGGCGACAATCGGGCGATTAGATATTTCGGCGGCTTCGAGGCTGGTTTGCCATCCGCAGTGCGCCACGTCCACAATCAGGCCCAGCCGATTCATTTCTGCAACGACTGCGCGACCAAAATCGCTCAATCCTCCATCGGATGGCTCTCCGCAACCATCACCAATTACGTTACGCCGATTGTAGGTCAGGTGCATCATGCGGACACCCAACTGGAAAAAGACCCGGATGAATCTTAATTCTTCTTCGACCGATATCCAGTCCTGCGGAATCGGCACACCGTTTCCGCTGAAATAAAGACAGTGTTTATTCTGTTTTTTGGCAGCAACAATATCATCAGGTGCAGCCGCTTTGTAAACAAAGTTGCTCATCATATCCGTGACGTAAGTAAATCTCGCCAGGCGTTTCAGCAGCCAACTGACAGCCATTCCCTCCTCCCCGGCGTTTTGAAGGATGCATGTAACACCAGCCGCCTGCCATGCGTCCATATATTCCCGACGCTCAGCGGCATCGGTGACGCATCTGGTCATCATCATGTCCTCTATGGTATCCTTAAGTTCGATTTCCGAGGCACCATCTTCGATGGCGGCTTTTATTTTGTCACCATCTACGGCCGAACGGGGGGAAAAACCGTACGATTCGACAACAACCGAATTCGCATGTAGTTCCAGGCCGTGCTCCAGGTCTTTCTTACTCGGTTTGAGAATGTTCAAAGCTGTCTGGCGAGCCCTTTGAATCTGCTGATTGGTCTCAATCCTCTTTTTCCTTTCTGATTCGTCTTCATGTGAGATGGCAGGTGCTAAAAGGTTTGAGTCTGCCCGGCTTTCCATACATGCGGCTATAGATATTCCCGCAGAGGCTGTTAAAAATTGCCGGCGATTCATTATTTCGGCTCGCATAATTAAATCTCCTCTCGTTTTTGAGATTTGCCTTCTACTTCGCAACCAAAGTTCGGAATTCTATTAGAATTAAGATTACTGCTATTTGTTATTTTTCTGTGTTACTGGTTTTTATTTTTACTTTTGCGAGGTAGATGCTGGTTTTGCCTTCGTGGCCGGAGTAGTAACTGACGTAAAGCATATCGTTGTGCCAGAGAAGGCCGGGATAACTTGTATCGCCGCCGCTGGGGAGTTTTGCCAGTTTGGTCATAGTGCCGTTTTTGACATCGATGTATGTCAGGGCAGTATGCGAGCCGCCCTGGTGCATTCGGCCTGCGGCAAGCCAGTGTCCGCCTGGGATTTTTATGAGATTAGGGCCGCCGAAACCGTTGAAATCCGGGCCGAGGTCTTTGAATTGCCACTGCTTATAATTTGGTTTGCTTATACCCAACAAGGCGGTGCTTGGATCTGTGCCGTGACGGTCACGTCGGACAATGGCATAACAAGTGCCGTCGGTATCAAAACGCAGTGTCACTTCATTCGGATAGCCCTGCTCGAAAAGTTTTGGTACATGCTGCTCGTAATTAATCCCATCGGTGCTGGTGAGCAGTTCAAGATAGGGCTGACCTTTTCCGGCGGTGTAGGAGACGCCGTAAGCCTTTCCTTTGTACCAGCTGACGCACCAGAGCCATCGTCCGGGCTGGACTACGATTTGAGGCGTGGTCCATTGTTTGCCATCATGTGAAAAACTGACGAATGTGCCGGTTGGGGCGGATTGATTGTCCTTTTTTCGCGGGGCGATGCCTCCGAGCAGCATTAATCGGTTGTCCGGTGTTACGGACAGGTGCGCATCGCGGAGGTCGAAGTCTTTTAGAGCAATAAGGGCCGCCGAGTGCCAGAGATTTGCATCCTTCGATTCGAGTATGCGGATTTTGCCGTCTGTTGAGACGTGTCCCCTGCCCACGCGAAAAGCGCAGTAAAACGTATCATTCCAGCGGACGAGGTCTGTAAATGCGCTATGAGGGGCTTTGTCCCAAATCTTTTTGACCTCGATTACTTCCACTGTCAACGGAACGGCGGAGAAACTTAACGAGGTGCAAAAGACAAATACTAAGGTTAGAACAAATATGTTTTTTGTCATTCGAATCACTTCGCTTTTTCGACCTTGACGAGGCACTGCAAAATAATTAGCAGCTATATTTTAATTAGTTCTGGAGAACCAATATATTACTGCACGCCTTTGACACGCATCTGAAGCGAGTAGAACGAGGTCTGAGCGGTGATGAAGAGCGTGTGCCTGTCAGCGCCGCCGAAGCATACGTTTGCGGTCCAGCCTGCGTCGATGTCGATATGTTCGATTTTTTCGCCGGCCGGATTAAAGACCGTGACCCCCCTGCCGGTAAGGTAAATGTTGCCCTCGTTGTCAATGGTCATGCCGTCGGAGCCCATCGAGCAGAAAAGTTTTTTGTTCGAGAGTTTGCCGTTTTTCTCTATTTCATATACATAAGTTTTTCTGTCACCGAGATCGGCAACGTAAAGCAGTTTGCCGTCGGGTGAGCCGATTATGCCGTTGGGGGT
>DAOUVA010000301.1 GCA_030667885.1 Phycisphaerae bacterium | reverse complement strand
CCATGCGCGCCGGACTGGCATGTACGCGCGGTGTCGTCGGTCCAAACAGCAACCACTGGACGACCTCTTTGATAGCCAACGGTCTGATGCGGGCCCGAACCGCACGCCAGGCCATTAGAATAATCGGCGCCATGATCGAGCAATACGGCTTTCAGTACTACCGTGCTCCCCATGCCGGGGTGGCCCTGCCGATAGCAGACGGCAAAGAAGTCTGGCTCATGGAGATCTTTGGTCCGGGCCAGAAATGGACTGCAAACAGCGGTAAACCGGGTGGCGTCTGGTGTGCCCAGCGCATTCCAGACGGGGAAATCGCCTGTAGTGCCAATCGCAGCCGTATCGGCAAGGTCGATCTGAAAAATCCCGATATGTTCATGATGTCCCCCAACATCCACTCCCTGGCAGAAGAACTCGGAATCTGGAAAAAAGGTGAGCCACTCGTATGGCACGACGTGTACGGCGGCCCGGGCAGCACCTATAACTCCTTGCGCGAATGGCGAGCCCTGAGTCTCGCTGCACCATCACTGGGCCTTCAAGTCACTGGAGATCCCTTGGTTGACCGCTATCCATTTTCTGTAAAACCGGATAAACCACTAACCGTACAAAAACTCATGACCATTATGCGGGACGGCTATGAGGGAACCAAGTTTGATCTTACGGAGCACCCAGCTTTCAATCCCCAGGGCAAAAAGAGCCCTTTGGCACGTCCCTGGGGACCAACGGAACTATTTGACCTGTTGGGCATCAAGCCAGAGCGTGCCCTTTGTACTCCCACCAGTGGATACGTCTTTGTTGCTCAGCTCAGAGATTGGTTGCCGGATTCGGTTGGGAACTGCCTGTGGTTTGCCTACGGACCAGCCTACACGAGCTGCTTTGTCCCCATTTATGCCGGAGTTACTGAACTGCCGGATACGTGGGACCAGGCCCCGGACTACACCCGGATAAACACTAACCAGGTACAGTGGAACTTCCGGTTGGTATTCAGTCTGGCTAACAACCTGAGATATCAAGACGCTATGCAGGATATTCAAAACGTGTTTAGACCCGCAGAAGCAGCATTTTTCAAGATACAGAAGTATGTGGAAAGAACAGCCGCAGAGGTTCTAAGGAAAGAGGGTGCCGGGGGAGTCGAAAATTTCTTAAATACTTATACGGAGCATTGCCTGACACAGGTAGGATATGCCTATAAGGAACTGGTTGATTATCTGATGTTTATGTACTTAGTGGATCATTCAGAGGTGGCACCGCCAAAACTACCTGCCATCAGCGCACCCATCATCCCCGCAGTGCCAGATAATTGAATGGGTTGAGGCTATATTGGAAAACTCTTAACAGGCTTTTAATAAGGAGTTCAAATGATGCGTAAAGAACGAAATCTTAGCCGTCGGCAGTTCATCGCTAAATCGACAACGCTGGCCGCAGCCAGTATTGTTCCGAGACATGTCCTTGGTGGACCCGGGCATATATCGCCGAGTGACCAATTGAATGTAGCAATCATTGGTACAGGGGGCCAGGGAATCACCAATATCAAGGCACTATTGACACACAGTGATGTGAAGATCACAGCGATCTGTGATGTGGCACAGTTCTGGGACAACAGTGATCTCTATTACCGGCACAATGGCGGTCGCGGACCTGCGATTAAGGCAATCGAGGACTACTATCGCCAAACTGGGTCCGAGGGATATCACGGCTGTAAAGTATATACCGACTTTCGCCTGATGCTGGAGAGATCCGACAAAGATATCGATGCCGTTGTAGTTGCCACTCCGAACCATGTGCATGCTGTGGCCAGCATGGCGGCGATTCGGGCGGGAAAGGGAGTTTACTGCGAGAAGCCTCTTACGTATTCTGTATATGAAGCTCGAAGAATCGCCGAAGCGGCGCGCCAGGCTAAGGTTGCCACGCAATTAGGCAATCAGGGCCATTCTACAGATGACATTCGACGGGCTGTGGAATGGGTTCGTGACGGAGCCATTGGAAAGATAAGCAAAGTGTACGCATGGGCCGGCGAGAATCGTATACCTACGTTTACCGAACGTCCCAGGGAGACACCACCTGTGCCGGAGGGTTTGAATTGGGATCTCTGGCTGGGGCCTGCCAAAGAGCGACCGTTCCATCCGGCATATGCACCTCTGCTCTGGCACTACTGGTGGGATTTCGGCGGCGGCAGGCTCGGCAATTTCGGATGCCACACGCTGGATACTGCTGTATGGGCTTTAAATTTAGAGCATCCCACTTTCGTCGAGTCCAGTTCAACACAACTCAGCAAGGAGACGACTCCCTTAGCCTCTATGTGTCACTACAAATTCCCGGCACGCGGCACTCAGCCGCCGGTTGATCTCTTTTGGTATGATGGTGGGATACGGCCGCCGCGACCAGATTTCCTGGAACTCAAACGGAGTCTCCCCCGTGAGGGTGGATCACTGCTTGTTGGAGAGCATGGGGCCATTCTGTCAGGCACATGGAGCGGTTCTCCGCGAATCATCCCAGAGAAAAAGATGCGGGATTACAAGCAGCCTCGGGCGACAATTCCTCGCTCACTTGGCCATCGTCGCGATTGGATCAACGCTTGTAAAGGTGGCCCACCGGCCAGCTCGAACTTTGAGTATGGCGCTCGCCTGACTGAGATTGTTCTGCTTGGGGCAGTCGCCTTGCGAACCGGTACCACACTCCACTGGGACGGGCCTAATATGAAAGCAACTAATGCACCTCAATTGGAGCCGGTTATCCACGGCCATTTTCGCAAGGGATGGGAAATCTGACCTTATACCTTTTCCATCTAAGCGAATCTTTTGCTCGGTTGCAATATAGTTACATCAAGCAGGCTCGTGTGCTCAGACGAATTCGGTAACACCGGGTACGGCCACTTCCGCCTTGACGGGTTCGGCGTCCCATGTGTATCCCGACGGCGAAAGGTCCTCTTTAGAGTTAAGGACCTGCTCCCACGTGAGACTACTGCCTGTGTATGCGCTCATCCGGCTCATTATGGCCATTAAGGTACTCTTGGCCATGTAGTTGCCGTTATTGATCACCTTTCCGGCACGCAACGCAGCAAGAAACGCATTCTGTTCGAGTTGATGGCTGCTGATCCGTTCACGTCCTGCAGCCTGCCAGGGGTTCTCGCCGGTAATCGTGCTTGTCTTCATATCAGCGGTCCCTCTGGTGCCCATCACTAAGGTCTGCGATTCGTTGCTACAACCTCGTTGGTGACGCGTTGTCGTAAAGACACGCACGCCTTCCGGATATTCAAACACAGAGCTGAAATGGTCAAAGATATGGCCGTGATCCGGGCCTGTGCGTGATTGGCGCCCGCCCGTACTGTAGCAGCGGATCGGGTATTGATCTTTCATAATCCAGGCCAAGCGGTCCAGTTGATGAACGAATTGCTCTACATTGAAGTCACCCGATAGCCACGTGAAGTAGTACCAGTTGCGCATCTGGTATTGCATGTCGGTCATTCCGGGTTTGCGCGGACGGACCCAGACGCCGCCACCGTAGCGGGCCGCGTGTAGGGTGACAATCTTGCCGACCGCGCCGTCCTGGATGCGTCGGACAATTTCCTGCAACGCGGGTGAATACCGGCCATTGAGTCCTGAGACGATGAACAAGTTCTTCTCTTTGGCCAACTCAGTAGTCTTGAGTACAGACCGCACTCCCGGTGCATCCACGGCCACCGGTTTCTCAGCAAATACGTGCTTGCCGGCCTCAATGCAAGCCTTGAGGTGCATTGGGCGAAAATGGGGAGGCGTGGCCAGCAGCACCACGTCTACGTCGGAGGCGATAACCTGCTTGTAACCGTCGAATCCGGTGAATTGATGGTCGGAGTCCACTAACACGCGATCTCTGATGTTCTTCTGCTGCTTCATGCTCCTGAGGCTCGTTTGCAGCCGATCTTGAAAAGCATCGCTCATTGCGACAAGTCGTGCGCCTCGGTCGGCGTTTAGTACCTGTGTCGCCGCACCGGTGCCGCGTCCGCCGCAACCGACAAGACCCACCCGGATTACATCGCTGCCTGCTACGTGTGCGCTGTGCGCAATGGAAAGTCCAGTAACAAGGCTGCCGGCTACTGCGGTCGTTGAACGCTTCAAAAACTCACGACGTGACGTGGAGGTCATTCCATCTTTGGCATTTGCTGTGGTTGAGTTCTTCATGACATAACTCCCTTTTAATTTAGGTTGTTTCGAGATGAACCGTTAGAACACATATCAGTATAATCACAATCCAGGAAATCTCAAGTTATTTCGTTATGCATGTTCATTGGTGGATGCTATAAATTTTCGCTGCCAATCATCTTTTCAGCCAGTTCATTTAGATATTCCTCGATTGCTGTATATCCGGAAGGCATTTTCCGATTGGTGTCATTTCTCGTCCTATTAAGCCCGTGGCCCGTTTCCCACTGATCCGGCATCCCGTCATTATCCGAATCCCTCGGAGCCTTTCCCGGCCTGAGACCTTCCATAAGGTTTTTCTGTTCCTTACGTCCCCACGAACCGGTGCCTTTTATGACGTCATTAATAACACGTTTAGTCACGGCGTCCCGTGGGAAACAGCCGCTTCTGGCCAGTACCAGCTGATAAGCCTGCTTCGGGCTGTAGGTTTTAACTTCTGCCATGTCAGGCTCATTATCTTGTCGTACGCCTTTGTTTTTATAATAACTCAGCCCGTATAGCTTGTCAGCCTCAGCCCAGGGATCCTGTATTATTCCGACACCTTCGATGAAATTATCACGGAGGTAATAAGGCGTTTTGCCGAAGAAGCAGAATGGAAATATCTTCGGGTCACTTGGGCCGCGTTTGTAATAGTTTCCGACAATGGAGAAGGGAGGTTTCGGAGGATGACCTTCGTGACTGAAACCATCGCGAAAGTTATAGACTACATTGTTGCGAAAATCCGCCGGGCCGGTCGCTATGGCGGGATTACGCCTGCGCTGATGAATAAAAAGATTGTGGTGAATCGATATCCTGCTGCTGCCAGGTCCTGCAATAAGACCATAATTGTGGGGCCCTTCGGCATGACCTTTTGTGGCTGATTCCTCTATCGTGCACCACTGAATTGTGACGTTAGTTGCGTGACTATAGATGTCGATGGTCTCGTCCTCAGCCCAGGAGCAGGAAATATGATCGAGCACTGCCTTGTCAACAACCGAGAACTGGATCGCGTCGAGTTGAGCACCTCGGCCTGCATCGGGACGAACACGGAGAAAACGGGCAACGACATCGTGAACGCGGTCCTTTTTGGCTAATGTACTTAGCATGCCCCGTATCGTAATGCCGGCGCCCGGAGCACTCTGTCCGGCTATGGTGATATATGGTTCAGTGATGACTATGTCGCCGGTGATGACACCTGAGACTTCAAATACAACAATCCGCGGCTCCGCCATTTCACATGCGGATTGAAGACTTCCCGGTCCGGATGAATTAAGGTTGGTGACCTTGATGACTCTGCCTCCTCGCCCGCCGACAGTATCGCTGCCGAAGCCTTCGGCACAGGGGAAGGCCGGCAAGGCGCTGGCCGAGGATGAGATTATCAAGACTAAAAGAAGTGATAAGATTTCCGGGAAAAATTGACTGGAAAAGTCTACGCATTTATAGCTTTTACGTGATATTCTGAATATACGCTTAACGGTTAGAATCCTTTGCCAAAATGTTTTCATATTTTTGTCCACACTATTCTGTTTGTAATGCGTCTCGGAAATATTATATCCGACATTTTCCCAATATCCCAAAAAGAATTATATGATTGATACATTTATTTTCCACTGCCTGCTTAATCCGAAAAAATGAGGAATTGCCAAAACATATTCTCTTTTAAGTAAAAAGCTGTTGTGTTTTTCCCTATGTCCAGGTAAGTTAGGGATGGCGTGCATTTTTTTGGCTACCCTCAATGTTTTTATTACTCACTTTACAAAAAATCATTTATTTGGCATTATTGGGAGGTAATTATGAAGGAATTAAGGAAAATTAATAGTAGATGGAACTCCCTCGTGATAAATTTCAGTCTCATTAGATTCTTAAGT
>DAOUVA010000177.1 GCA_030667885.1 Phycisphaerae bacterium | reverse complement strand
TCTGCGTCGCAACTGGATATACGAATCAATTCTACGAGAATATCCGAGAAATCAAGTCTCCGAACAAAACCATAAGTTTTTGAAACAACATTACGACACAGCCTGATATGTCGGGAAGGTGTATACGTCTGGAAACTTCGCTTTCAATTGTACTATAAATTCAGAAGTGCCCTATCAAGCCGCAAGTGAAACCACTGTTCATCGGCAGAGATGATTTGCTCAACATCGATAGAAGGACCGTTGATGCCAACGGATTATGATTAAGATGACAACGCAAGGAAAAGTACCTATCCCAATCCAATTCCCTTAAATGGACATTAATCCGTACTATAGTTGATTTCGAGTTTTCGAGCCATGCGGCTTGCGAGCACGAGTACGAAGAGTGTCAAAAGCACAATGCCTGTAACAGCGGTTAGTGTGGTAGCCGGTTCGGTAGGTGAAATCAAGAGGTTGATGAGAGGCGGCATGTTTTTGTCTGGGGGGGCGGTGACAGGGCAAAGGGATTGCAGATAATAGATCATACTGGTTTTCTTCATAAGAGGAGGCAGGAACGGATTGACACTTTCCCACACTAAGACCATTGCCGTGGGTATAATGGGATTGCGGAAGAGCAGGCCCACAGCCAGGAAGATGCTGCCGTACCCTACGCATGCCAGGGCCGTGACACTTAAGTAGGCTGCGAACTGAGTCCACCCGGGGCCGGCCAGGAAGTCGACAATAACGCCCCGTTCGAACTGCCAGAGCATGGCCCACCATTGCAGGGCTGTGCTTGAGGTGAAGATGACTACCGTGGCCAAGAGTCCTGCGAAATACTTGCCAGCAAGCAAAACCTCACGCCGCATGGGTGTAAGCAGGTAGAAATGGAGGCTCTTATCGAGCATCTCTCCGCGGAACAGGTTGACAAAGACACCCACGCAGCCAAAGAAGACGGCCAGACGCAGAAAATAGAACTGGAAGCCGGTAGCAAAGACGAGCTGGATTTGAGGCAGTGCATCGGCGCCCCTGCGATGTATCCGGGTAAGTTTGTCATCTTCGAAATGATAGGTAACGTCATTCTTTCCATCGGTGTACTTGTAAAAGACAATACTGCGTTTTTCCCCGTTGCCTCTGCGGTAATTTCGGGTGCGCTGCCAGTAGGGTTCACCGAGCTTCTCGACGACCTGGTCGCGGGTGAGTCCGGTTTTGATGCTATTGAGCGCCACTTGGGATACCGGATGTTCGGTTGCTAATTGGGCCAAATGCCGGCGCTCACGTGTGGCGTAAACCGAGTTGATCATATAGAGGACCACCGGTGCAAATGCCAGTAAATAAATCCATAAGCCCCGTTTGGAGAAAAAGGTCTTTTTGAGTTCCAGGCGTACGACCGAAACAATCTGTCCATACCATAGCTTCATCATGTGGACACATTCTCCTCGCCGCCGATGAGGTAATCATATACAGAGTTGACATTGTCGTCGGCCGGGGTCACGCCCTCGATATCAATGCCGTTGAGGGCGAGGTGATTGAGCAATCGATAAAACCGGTCGGGATCACGCGTTTTAATGAGCACGCCACTGCCTTCAGTGAGGAGTTGGGCCTCCACGACATGGTTATGCTCAAAAGCCCTGGAGGCCAGCATACTGGGTTGCTTACAGTGGATCAGAATCTTCACTGGCCGCTCTTGAATCTCGCTCCTGACACTCTGGATCTGTCCTTCGGCCACCACATAGCCCCCACTCATGAGCACAACCTGGTCAGAGATCATGTCAACCTCGTGCAGCACATGGCTGGATACAAGCACATGGCGGCCTTCGGTCGCATAGCGTCGAAAGAGGTTGATTGTCTTGGCTCGGACCAGTGGATCAAGGCCGTTCAGGGGTTCGTCGAGAATTAGTACACGTGGATCGTGTGCCAGTGCCTGGGCCAGGCGGATACGCTGTCGCATGCCCTTGCTGTAGCCGGCGACCTTGCGCCCGGCAGCTTCAGTGAGGCCGACTTGTTCGATGACCTGGTTGGCGAGTCGTTTACACTTTGCGTTTGAATAGCCGAACAGCCGGAGGAAAGAATAGATGAATTGAAATCCGCTTAGCCCTTTGGGAAAGGCATCGAATTGGGTGGCGTAGCCTACTAAACCAAAGAGCTTATGGGATTGGGCGGGGGAAAGCCCCAGCACTCGGATTCGGCCCCGCGTGGGACGCAAGAGACCGGTCATAAGATTCATAAGCGTGGTTTTGCCTGCACCGTTGGGACCGACCAGGCTTGTAATTCCGGGTGGCAGGGAAAGCGTCACCCGATTAACACCCAGGACCTCGCCATAAAACCGGGACACATTATCTAAGGTAATCAGGTCGTTTTTCATTTGACCACCTCAAAGGCTCGGATTCGTTTGGCGAGTAGCCACAGACAAATGGCACAGGTCACGCCCAGGACCGCCCAGGCCTCGGTGACAGATAGATCGGCACGGGAGCTGTTCCTGAAGAGGTCTGACCAAATTGTACGGACGACCTGCATCAGGTCAATAAAGTCGCCGTAATGGGTGCGCGTGACATTGTTGATGGCAGCACCAAAGCCGGCCCCGGCAAAGAAGACGCCCAGGATAAGAGCTCCGGCAGCGATTTTCCATTTTACCCAAGCCGAGAGTGCCAGAGCGATGAGCGAGAGAACAACTATCCATATCCAAAGTCCAAGCACAATCGAGCCGGCCAGCCAGGCATTGACCCGCATCCAATCCGATCCTGCGCAGCCGGCCTGAATCAGATAGAGCACTATTCCGGGGATCCAGGTGATCAGGGACAGCAGCAGGAGCAGGATTGTCATTTTTCCGGCCACGTACTGAGTGCGGGAAAAGGGACGGCTGAGATAGAGGGACATCGCCCCATTGGCAAGGTCTGGCGCAACCAGGCTCGGTCCTACCAAGGTGGTTAGCAGGAAGGCCAGAACTCCCTGGACTACACAATAGACATTAAAGAACCGGCCATCAATCGGTGGCATGGCCCCGGATCGTAGACTCAGGGCAGCGAGCAGTGGGCTGTTGTGACTGAGGTAGATGAAGACAGCACAACCCAGGGGATAAAACATACACATCGCCAGAAAGAGGACCAGGAACTTGGATTGAAACAGACGCGCATAACTGTAGCGTGACAAGATAAAAAAACGGAACCACGGCGTTGTTCGCGTGCCACTGTAGTCTTTATATGTTTGTTTATAGACCGCCATGTCAGGCCTCCATCGCCGAGAGAAAGATGTCTTCGAGCGTATCCCGTCGGTAGTTCAAACGTCGTAACGGCAAGTCTCTTTTGGCTGCCACCCGATAGATCTCACGCAAATCAAAATCCTCTGGCAAGACCATCTTAAGACGTCCGCTGCCGTGGGTCGTACACGTACAGCCGATCTCGGTCAAGGCCTCCGCCAGACCGGCATGATCGCCGGAGGTCTCGATTTCTACAAAACGTTGATTGACGCTACGTTCCCGAGCGAGGTTCGCATAATGAACAATACGTCCCTGTTTTAGGATGAGCACCTCTTCACAGGTCTCTTCCACGTCGCGCAGTAAATGTGAGCACAGCAGGACATGCATTTGGCCCGAATCTCTGATTTCACGGATCAAACGAAGCATACGTCGGCGTGCGCTGGGATCGAGGCCATTGGTCGGCTCGTCAAGGATTAGCAGGCGTGGTCCATGTACAATAGCCTGGGCCAGTTTCACCATTTGCTTCATACCCACTGAATACGTACCCAATTTGCGGTAGCGTGCTTCGCCGAGACCCACGTAAAACAACACCTCATGCGCCCGTTCCAGTGCCGACTCTGCCGGCAAGCCCGACAGTTCACCCATCATGCGTACAAATGACACTGCCGTCATGTCGGCTATAAAGGAGTCATTTTCGGGCATGTAACCGACCAAGACGCTGACCTTCTTTATGTGGCTTCGAATATCGTGCCCCAGCACGCGAGCAGTTCCCCTTTTAACCGGGTAGAAACCAAGCAGAGTCAGGATCAGGGTTGACTTGCCAGCACCATTAGGCCCCAGCAAGCCAATTGTGCGTCCGGAAAGCTCTACGCTAAGATCCGTGAGAATCTCACGTTTCCCCAAACAAACCGACAAATTGTCTAATTCCACAACAGTCCGCAATGATTCGATCCTTTAATTAATCAGTGTCTTACAATAGTAGTCGGGGGTAGTGTAAGATTATTTCTGTAAATTGACATTTCCCATATTCAACGCATAGCTATGCCGCTAAGCCTAATTTCCATTAGAATATCAAACCCACTCGGAAAGTAAAGATTTTTGACTTCATTTCGAGGATATTTCAGCCACAATAATCGCAAAAACAGGAATTTGACATCTGATTATCAATCTTGTGACGCACCTCTTTGGGCATCTGCTTGTCTTGCTCAATAATTTGCCTGACCCTCTCGTCGGGTTCTCAGGCAGGAATCGCCGACTTTCCGCCGCCCGGACCGGGTCGTTCTAATTCGCACCGGTTCTGATTGTTCCCCGACTACTGATATCTATATGTTGTATCCGGACTCAGTTTTGATTTTATTACGCCCCTTAAACTTTATCCGGGACAATATAAGGAATGCGGTAAACCCGTGTCAGCATTGTATCTGCTTCAGGATCATTGGCAAACTTTTCGTAATCACCCATAAACTTCAACATACGGCCAAGACGATAAGAGATATTGGCCAGGTGAGGAAGTGTAGTTGAATAAAAGCCTTCATTGATATCGCTGTGAAGGTCCTGGTTCTTGCCAGAGCGTACTGCATCAATAAAATTGCTCCAATGATTACCATCTGTGCCTCTTGGGCCTTCTTTTGAACCAGCAAAAGGTTTTCTTTCCCGTCCACGGAATGCTTTCCATGTAGATCCACTAATTTCGAGCCATCCTTCAGTGCCGTAGAAAATATTTCCGACTTCCTGACCTTGGCTTCCCTCGTGATTGGTATATCGGCCCCGGGTTTCAAACTCAAGCATTTTCCCATCCCTGTATTTAAATGTGGCGGTTTGCGTATTTGGAGTTTCCTGCGAAGTCTTATCACGGCCATAGGTTTCTACTCCGCCATACACCATAACCCCGGGAGTCCGGCTTTTCAATGGGCCTTCCTCCTGATGTAATCCGTAAATACCACCGGCAGAATATACTGAAACCGGGTGTTCGTTTTTATTCATTCCCCAACGGGCAAGATCGAGTTGGTGTGGTCCCGTGTTTCCAGTATCCCCATTTCCGGTATCCCAATACCAGTGCCAACGATAATGACTCCTTTTTTCGTTATAGGGGCGATAAGGAGCGGGTCCTAACCAACGGTCATAATGGAATGTGGCAGGTGGCAGACTATCTTTGGCAATGCCGTATGAATCGCGAGCTTTGAAGCAAAGGGCACGGGCCATGAAAACTTCGCCGATACCACCATCATGCAGAAACTTAATCGCTTCTATTACATTGCCGGACGAACGGTTATTGAATCCTACCTGAACTCTTAAATTATACTTGCGGGCTGCCTCAACCATTTTCCGTCCTTCCCAAATATTATGGGAAGCGGGTTTTTCAACATAAACATGTTTACCTGCCTGACAAGCCCAGATGGTTGCAAGTGCGTGCCAATGATTCGGGGTAACGATTGATACGGCATGGATATCCTTGTCATCTAATACTTTACGTATATCCCATTCTGTCAATGGCTTCACACCAGTCTTTTGAGTTACGATTTTCGAAGCTGGTTTAAATAGCAGTTCATCTGTGTCGCAGAGCGTCTTCACAACTACATTATGGCTGTCTTTCAGTCCACAAAAGCTTTTGATGTGCACAGTACCCTGGTTACGGATACCAATAACTGCCAAATTGATGCGTTCATTTGCACCAATGATTGAAGCATATGATTTAGCACTGAACCCAATACCACCAATGGCTATTCCGGCAGTCCCAATTACGCTTTTCTTAATAAAGTCTCTTCTTTTAATAAATTCTCGTCTTCTTGTCATTTTATTACCCTCTCGGAATTAACTGTTAGGAACTTTGATTTCAACACACATGATTATAGCTCCGGGGATATATTGATTCAAGAGAAACCTACGGCTTCCTTTATTTAAACATAATTAGGCAACAGTGTATAAATGTCCACGTTTTTGCGAGTTGTAAAATGCCAGAATTCTTTGAAAAGTCACCTCTTTCAGGAACTGGAAAACAACATGATTTCCAGATGATAGCTTGGTCAAGTAGACGTAAAGCTCTATCATTTAGGCATACTTTGTATTCTCCGTTTCTCCTCTCTTTCGATTGAAGAGTGTCACAATATTCAGCCTTGTAAAAGAGCTTAGGTTGATTTCGTGACTCTTTGCTCATAAGTTGTTTTTAAGGAAAGAGATAATAATATTGAGAATGGTAATGAAACGAAATAAGAGATGACTACCCATCCGGAGTAACAATGGCCGAGGGGGTAGGAGGAGGGCAGGTGGGTCCATTGCCCTGTTCATTGTCTCTGGTCAGAAAGGTAATATAACACTCTTAATCAACTGTTGGCCTGGCAATGTCAATCACTTCTAAATGCCGGTCGCCACGAGGTACTTTTATTGTCACCTTATCTCCTACTTCGCATCCGACAATAGCACTTCCTATCGGTGAGTGAACTGAAATACTTCCAGTATCAATATCAGCATCATCAGGACCCAGTAACTGATAGGTCACCTTTTCTTTAGTATCTAAATCCAACAAAGAGACAACAGTGCCGAAGACCGCCCGATCACATTCAACTTTTGTACAATCAACGATATCGGCGTGGTTCAGCTTTGCCTTTAATTCACCAATCCGGCCTTCTATGTGGCCTTGTCGCTGACGCCCGTAAATATAGGCACCGTTTTCCTTTAAGTCTCCCTCTTCGCGTGCTTCAGCAACAGTTTGCCGAACTTCGGGCAGTTCCTCTGTCTCAAGCCGGGTTAATTCCTTCATAAGTTTGTTGTAACCAGTTCTTGACATTGGTTCAGTTTCATACATCGAAATATATCTCCAGGTATTAAATAGTCATTTTCTTTTTGATTCACAGAGCGTCGATCCGGCTGATTGAATAAGCCGGGATTTCCTATGTACACTTGACTGAAACGCTCGGTGTAAACTTCAAGAGGTATAATAACGTAGTTTCATCTAAATGTCATTAACATTCCTGTAAATTCAACAGGCCATACTCAAGCTTGACAGACCTGGCTTCATAGAAGATCCCTCGGTTGCGTTCGGGACGAAAATTCGTATTGTGTCACTTCGACTCCGCTCAGTGCAAGATTATTTTTTATCTCTGAGGCACTGGGATAGTAATGTCGATCTCTTTCACTGAGCCTAATACGGACAGTGGTTCATCGAAATCCTGCGGCCTGCCAACAGCAAGTATTTGTATCTCATCAGGCCTGAGATATTTCTTCGCAACGCGGAGAATATCTTCTTTGGTGACCTTCTCAACGTTTTCTTTAGTCTTCTGCAAAAAATCAAGCGGATAGTCATAGTAGGCATAGGTCATTAACCTTCTGACAATGTCGCCCTTGGTGTTGAAGTTGAATACAAACGAGTTGAGATAACTGTCTTTAGCCAAGGCCAGTTCCTCGTCGGTAACCTCAGCTTCAGTCATCTTTCTGACCTCTTCGGTCATAGCCCGAATGGCCTTTACGGTAGCCTCGGATTTGGTCTGGCAACCAACGTAAAAGAGGCCGGGAAAGTCATAGTTGGCCGAATAGATTCCAAAAACGGAATATGCGAGTCCCTCACGAGAGCGTACATTTTTGAAAAGACGGCTGGTAAATCCGCTGCCGAGAATGCGATTCATCAGAATTAACGCAAAATAATCAGGATTGCTCCTCAAGCCGCCGATATGTCCAAGATAGATGCTCGACTGGTTGACATCGTCTTTACTAATCACATTCACTGTTTGCGGGAATTCATATTTTACCGGCGGGACCTTCGGTAATTTCATATCGACTTTCTGCCACCCTTCGAAAGCTTTTTCGATTTTGCTTATCATTATGTCGGAGTCGAAATCCCCCCAAATCCCAAGCATCATATTGTTGGGGTTAAAGAACTTTTTGTGAAAAGCAACCAGGTCATTACGGCTGATGTTTCCGATTGTGGCATACTCGGTATGCCTGGCGTAAACACTTTCCGGGCCGTAGATGAGCTTCTCAAATTCCCGGGCAGCTATTGACCTGA
>DAOUVA010000239.1 GCA_030667885.1 Phycisphaerae bacterium | reverse complement strand
CACTGAATTTGCCAAGTGGCTGCCGAGACTGCTTTATGCCATGATCTGCGTAGTAATGATTATACAAATATTAAAACAGGCAGGGGCAATACGTTCCTCATATAGCCCTTGATAGAAACCACCACGATGATATAATTACTGAGATTTATTAAGGATAAAAAATGGCTGTATTAAATGTCAATATCGATCATGTTGCGACAGTACGTCAGGCACGCAAGACCGATGAGCCGGACCCTGTCTGGGCGGCGGCCGAATGCGAACTGGCCGGGGCAAACGGAATAACCATACACCTGCGCCAGGACAGAAGGCATATCTGTGACAGAGACGTTCGGCTGTTAAAAGAAACGGTCGCATGCAAATTGAATCTTGAGATGTGTATGGCGGAACCCATAGTTAAAATCGCCGAAGAAATTCGGCCCGACCAGGTGACCTTAGTGCCCGAAAAAAGAGCCGAGCTGACCACCGAAGGCGGTCTGGATTGCCTCAAATACAAAAGACGTCTTGCCGATGTTGTCAAAAGGATGCACAAGAAACGCATTCTGGTAAGTACTTTTATTGCACCCGACAAAGAGCAAATAATCGCTTCGGCCCAAACCGGCTGTGACGCTATAGAGCTGCATACCGGCATGTACGCAAACGCCGTCAGTCAAAGAGCCGTCAAAAAAAGACTGAACGAGTTGCAGGCCGGCAAAAACCTGGCAATGGAAAACAAACTGGTTGTTCATGCAGGACATGGACTGACATATCGTAATATCGAAGGCGTAGCCCGCATTACAAATCTTTGTGAGTTCAATATCGGCCATAGTATTATAGCACGGGCGGTCTTTGTGGGGATAAGACAGGCAACAGCAGAAATGATAAAACTGATAGACAAATTCGGTTCGTAGTTCATAAAGGAGCTAAAAAAATGTTTACAGGGGCAATGGTAGCGCTGATTACGCCTTTTCAGGAGGGCGAAATTGATTTTCAAACGCTGGATGAGCTGATTGATTTCCAATTGGCCAACGGCATAGACGCAATAGTTCCGGTAGGGACGACCGGCGAATGCCCAACGTTAAGTCCCGATGAGCATAAACAGGTCATCGAAAGAGTTGTCAAGGCTGTGGGCGGACAAGTCCCCGTAATTGCAGGTGCCGGCTCGAACAGCACCGCTGAGGCAATTGACTTTACCGAATTTTCAAAAAAGGTAGGCGCTGATGCGACTCTGCAGGTCGGGCCGTACTATAATAAACCCACGCAGGAAGGTTTTTATCAGCATTTCAAGGCGATAGCAGAGGAGGTTGACCTGCCGATAGTATTGTATAACATACCGGGCCGATGTGCAGCAGGTATGACACCCGAGACAATAGCGCGTTTAGCAGAGCTTGAAAATATTGTCGCAATTAAAGAGGCGACCGGCAGTCTGGATCAGGCCAGCGAAATTGCCGCTCGATGCAATATAACCATCATCTCGGGTGATGATTCTCTTACCCTGCCGTTAGCTTCAATCGGTGGCAAGGGTGTTATCAGCGTTGTGGCTAACATCGTCCCTGCCGATGTTAAAGCAATGACGGATTTAATCCTGGAAGGTGATTTGGTCACAGCAAGGCAATGGCACAAAAAGCTGTTTACACTATGCAAAAGTATGCTTACCTTAGCGACCAACCCGATACCGATTAAAGCGGCGATGGCAATGCTGAATATGGCTTCGGAGGAACTGCGCCTACCGATGACACCTCTGGAAGAAGATAAAAAAGCCATCCTGAAACAAACACTGGAAGACTATGGATTGCTAAACTAAAAAATCACTGCTCCTTGATTTTTTCATTTAGCTCTGCCAGCGAAAAACCTTCCGCGGTAACGATATGTCGTCGGTTGGTTAGAATCAACCAAGGCAGTGAGCGGATGCCCCAGGCGAAGCGTGTTTTTTCTTCATTGCCTTGAACCATGCCAACAGGAAAAGGATTTTTATATTTTTTCGTCCATTCGTTGAGTATGTTTTCATCAACTTTCAAAGCTTGGATTGCAACAATTACTACATCTTTTGCCTTAAGCTCTTGTGCTTTTTTGCTCAACTGCCGAAGGCAGTTTCGCGATGGCCTCTGCTCCATATCAAAAAAACAAATAAGTATTATTTTTTCTTGTGCCTGCTTTTGAAAATATTTAACTTTTAAGTTTTTAAAATCAGACAAGACCTCACCTATAAGACTCGGCGGAGCAGGATTGTTAATGTAACCGGGCGAATTTCCAGAACGTTTATCAATTACATGAACACCCTCAGGTAAACGGTCAGGTGAAGTAAAAAATATCTTGTTTTCATCAATCTCAGGATGAAGCTCCAGCTTTCTCATGGTATATACTACATTAACCGATTCCATAGGGACTTGTTCACCTTCTCTATACCAGAAGTTTCTCTGAATAATTGACTTAATAGCCCATCTCCCATCCTCCAGTTCAACAAATTCCTTTGCTTCTAAAAGGCTTACTAACCTACCATTCATTTCGACTTCTGTTTTGACAGGCAGACAGGAACGTTCCGGAGCTAACCAGTAAACCATATTGAACTTTGTCTTTTTTATTTGAATCTGAGCACTGACTTTATATGCCAATAAGTCACTTATTTTTTCGGACTTGGTTTGAATCTTCAACTGAGGACTTGAGAGGACATCATCGGGCATATTACCGGGATAATACCCAAAGAATTGAACCGGCGCGCAAACTCTCGATCCATAGGATTCAAATAAAGCCGTTTTTCTTGCGTTTAATGTAGCCCGGCCCACTTTCGTGACTCCATCGTTTTTCGTGGGATAGTAATCCAGGAAGTATTTGTCATTAACAACTTTGAAAGGAGGAGAATTTTCTGTCCCTATCAATCCTGTTTGATAAGATACATCCTCTGTGGGAGCTGACTTTCCATGATACAAAAACACCCACCTTTCTTTACCATTCTTTTGAACGTATTCTTCTACATGAGCGAACCTTAATCTATCAATATCAGGTTGCTTCTTCATGTTAAGTTTTTCAAGAACAGCAGGATTTAGTGGAGGAGGATTTACAGGAACTTGCGTTTTCTCGTATTCTACCCTGACATCCTCCAAAACAGACTTAGCTGATTCGTAGCCTTTTAGAAGAAATAACCGAAGCTGCTCCGCCTCACCAGGAACATCGATTTCTTTGCAAAAAATCATGCTGTTATTACACAACACAATCCAAAAAGCCACTGTAAGATAAAAAGTGTTGATTGTTCTCATAATCCGCACCTTTCGATAAAAAATACGACTTGCTTCATCAAGACTAAACTAAAACAGCTTCCGCATGATAACTACAACTTTATCTTATATTATAGACGCAAAGAAGGCACTTTTATTACAAAAATTTATAATATTCTGACATCAAAATCTATGTGTTAGAGAAAGTGAAGCCGAAACAACACGAAATATTCACATTCAGCTTTTCAGCCACTGCTGAGCCTGCTCATAGGTCTGGAGTGTGGATGAAATCATCTTGCTGACAGTGTGATTATCTTTTAAATGCTGCTGTGACGTTTTGGCGATTTTACGTGCAAAATCACGTTTGTTTAACAAACGTTGAAGTGTACTCACTATACTAAGCTCATCATCCGGATCAAAGATTAAGGCGGTCGTGCCATCGATAATCAAATCATCGACGCCGCCCTTACAAGTCGCGACAACAGAACCGACACTCATCGCCTCCAATAACAAAGGATTAAAGGCATAGTCAGGCTGCGGCTGTACGAAAATATCACCTGCCCCAAGAAGCGACCGCCAGGGCTTTAATCTTGGAACAATAGTAACGGTCTGCAAGAGACCGAGCGCAGCCAGCAATTGCCGCAACTGCCCTTCGCCCCGTCCGTTGCCTGTTACAATCATCATAAATTCATACCCGTCAATCATAAGATGTCTGATCGCAGTAAATAATTTCTCTATGCTGTCCACATTATCCAAAGATTGAGTCATCACAATAGTTGCACAGCGGGAAGAATCAGAAAAACATCCCTTATCTTCGACCACAAAAGTGCCTATATTTATCTGCTCAATTATATCGCTAAAGCGAGGAAAGGCTCCGGCAATATCTTCAGCAATACTTTTTGCCGGGGTAATGATTTTTGAACAACGCCTCGGCGAAACAGAAAACCGAACCAACTGTTTAGCGAGGGAATTAACCGTCAATATATAAGGCAAATCCAATCGACGAGTTAACCGCCTCGTAAGCAATGCCCTGCTCTCGCATAAGCAGTGCAAAACCGTAGGCTTGAACTTTGCGAGCCTTTCAATAAGCAGCCTTCTATTTAAATGTTCGGTCAACGGCAGCTCGAAAACAGGGTATTCTATAATCTCAGCGGTCCCTGTAAACATAGAATCCATATCACAGCCAGGCGGACAAACTAAAGCCACCGGTATCGACTCATCAGCCAGACCAACCAACAGGTGCTCTAAGAATATAGAGTATTCAGATACCGTATGTTCCGAAGCAATCAAAGCTAATCGAAGTGATTTCTTTGTGATGTTTTCCAATGCCAAATTCGTCTGCTCCTTGTTCACTCACTTGCTACTGTTTCGTATATCCCATGTCGTATATTGTATGAATAATATATTATCGTAAAGATGATTTTTAAGCCACTGTAAAAATCAAAATCAGTTGCCTTGCAGAGTATTCGTGCTTCTGATATACTAATGGCAGGCTTATGCTATTTTTGCAAAGAAAATCAAAGCATACACTGCTAAACGCACTTTTTTTCTGCCTTTTCTATCACGATTCAGAATATAAACAGCGTTAACAGAGAACAAATATTATGGGAAGATTGCTTGTTGTTGCGAATAGATTGCCATTTAATATTACAAAAAGGAAAGGTGTGTTTCACTTCTCTCCGAGTCCGGGGGGGCTTGCTACGGGCCTGTCTTCACTGCACGAGTCCTACGAGCAGCTCTGGATAGGATGGCCGGGAATAACAAGCGAGAAGTTGGCCAGCAAGGACAAGGACCAAATCAGAGAAAGACTGGCTGCAGAAAGTTGTCGGCCGGTATTTCTTTCGAAAAAACAAATCGACCATTATTATTTGGGATTTTGCAACAAAACAATTTGGCCTCTTTTTCATTACTTTCCAGGGCGTACTGTATACGAAGAGCACTTCTGGAAGACATATAAGCAGGTGAATGAAATCTTTTGTGATGAAGTAATGAAAATCGCCAAACCCGGTGATTATATCTGGGTGCACGATTATCAATTAATGCTGCTACCGCAACTTCTTAGGGAGAAATTCCCAGATCTGGAAATCGGCTTTTTTCTGCACATACCGTGGCCCTCATTTGAGTTGTTCCGACTCCTGCCCTGGCGCGAAGAAATACTGAACGGTTTGCTGGGAGCTGACCTAATAGGATTCCACACCTATGGCTACGTTCGACACTTTCTCAGCAGCGTAAGTAGAATAATGGGTTTTGAACATACCTTAGGTAAGATCGGTATGGGCAACCGTGTTATCAAGGTCGATGCTTTCCCTATGGGCATCGAGTACGAAAAATATTCCCATGCTATCAGTAAAGCTGGCATTAGGAATGAAGTGGATAAAATACTACAGGAAGTGGGAAAGCGCAAAATCATCATATCCATAGACAGACTAGACTACACCAAGGGTATTATCCAGCGATTAGAGGCTTTCGATTTATTCTTGTCTGAAAATCCCGAATATAAGGAAAAAGTCACGTTAATTATGGTAGCTGTCCCATCTCGCACAGGCGTTGAGGACTACAAAATGCTAAGAAACAGGCTTGAACAACTTGTGGGAAGGATCAATGGAGTGTATGGTACGATGGGCTGGGTTCCAGTCTGGTATCTTTACCGATCTCTGCCCTTCAGAAGGATTACAGCACTATACAACGTTGCTGATGTGGCTTTAGTAACGCCCCTGAGGGACGGGATGAACTTAATAGCGAAAGAGTTTATAGCAACCAAAGCCGAAGGCAAAGGCGTTTTGATTCTCAGCGAGATGGCCGGTGCGGCAAGTGAATTAGGTGAGGCCCTGATAGTCAATGCAAACAATAAAGGAGCAATAATAAAAGCGATCAAGGAAGCCCTCGAGATGCCCCTGTTAGAGCAAATGGAGCGCAACAGATTAATGCAGGAAAGGCTTAGACGTTATGATGTTTCAAAATGGAGCAGTGATTTTATGAACGCGTTATTCGAAATTAAAGAAACACAACAAGAACTCTCTGTACGCAAGCTATCGGAGACTACAAGGAAGAATTTAGTTAGTGATTACACCAAAAGCCGGAGACGATTGCTACTGCTGGATTACGACGGTACGCTCGTGAGTTTTAAAGGCAAGCCTGCAGAGGCAAAGCCGGATGAGGAAATTATGAGCTTGCTTCAGAGTCTATCGAGCAATGCCAATAACATCGTGGTAATAATAAGCGGGCGGGACAGAACAACGCTGGAAAGATGGCTTGGCAATCTTGAGGTAGAATTAGTTGCCGAGCATGGAGGTTGGATTAGACGGAAAAACGAAGATTGGAAAAGTTTAGAGCCTTTTACAGGAGACTGGAAAGAAACGATCAGGCCTATTCTCGAGCTTTACTCAGACCGAACCCCAGGTTCTTCGGTCGAAGAAAAGGATTTTTGTCTGGTTTGGCACTATCGCAGGGCAGACCCTGAACTTGCCTATCTCAGAGAGCAGGAACTCAGAGCTACTCTCCTAAATCTGACCGAAAACCTCGATGTTGGCGTGTTTGAAGGCAATAAGATCCTTGAAATAAGAAGGGTCGGGGTAAACAAGGGCCGAGCAGCAGAATTCTGGATTGCAAAACAAAATTGGGAATTTTTACTGGCGGCAGGAGACGATTATACCGATGAAGAAATGTT
>DAOUVA010000339.1 GCA_030667885.1 Phycisphaerae bacterium | reverse complement strand
AGCAGGGCAAACGCATATATATTGCCGGGGTAATACGGCTAATACTGGCGGTTATATTTTTACTCGCCGCCCGGCAGTGCAATGTCCCCTGGGCAATAGGCGTTTTCGGAATACTTCTGCTGGTCTCGGGCGTAATGATTTTCATAATCGGAGCCCAGAAGCTCAAATCCTGGCTCGAGTGGTGGCAAAAACAGTCACTTTTGCTGCTAAGGGCACTTGCGCTGGTCACAATCGCCTTCGGACTGCTTATCATTTACTGTGCCTGAGAGAAAAAGCATCACTGACTGTTTGAGCCGGCCGGTTGGGCCGGTCAGATTAGCAGGCTTCCAATTTGGTAAACCAAAAAAGTCAACACATAAGCAATTGCTGTCAGAGCGAAGAACTGAAAAAGTGCCCATCGCCACGAACCGCTCTCATGCCGGGTCATCACAACAGTAGCCACACATGGGGCATATATCAAACAAAACAGCATTATACAAAAACCAGTTAACGGTGTATAAGCTCGCTGCAATTTCTCTCGCAGTGATTCCGCGTTTTCACCGGCGCTGCCGACCGCATAGACAATTGCCAATTGTGAGACAAACACTTCCTTTGCGGCAGTTGCTCCGATAAGAGCAGTTCCGATTTTCCAGTCAAAGCCGAGCGGTTTAATTGCGGGTTCAATCGCCCTGCCAACTCTGCCAATCACTGAATATTCCAGTTTTTGCTGCCCTGCCTGACCAGCATCCAGACCCACAAGGGACTCATCACTTGGCTTCGGATAACTCATCGCCGCCCAGAGAATAATTGATATTACCAGGATTATAGTCCCTGCTTTTCGTAGATACATCCATCCTCGCTGCCATACTTTTTGTCCCAATATCTACTACTTCTGTTACAAATATAGTTAGGCTTGCCTAACTTTTTAAGCATTTTCTTAAGTTTTTCACAAAAAGTTTGTTTTAAGTCCCTCCTAAGAGTACAATACTACTGGCTTTACGGGGCGTGGCGCAGTTTGGCTAGCGCGCTTGACTGGGGGTCAAGAGGTCGCAGGTTCAAGTCCTGTCGCCCCGATTTGGGGAAATCGCAATTTGCTGCCAGCTTGTAAATCAGCGAAATAAGCTGGTGGTGGTCTCTGGTAAGTAACAATTGACATGAAGGCTGAGATCCGATTATATTAAAAGTACTTATGACAAAAGCGCCCGTAGCTCAGATGGATAGAGCAACGGATTTCTAAAACTTCATTAAATCTTAGTTTCTACGTAACCAACGCTGATTTCATCACTTAGCAAATGGTAAATATCGCAAGATTGGTAGATATTGCATCTTTTGGTTGTAGTATTGTTGTAGTTTTTGATTTTTTCATTCCAACATTATCTTACCACAGAAGCACAAATATTCATGAAGACGGAGCTTCCATAAGTGCTTCTGTAACAACATGTTAAGAAAGATAGAGCAACGGATTTTCAGGCCGATACTCCATTTTTAAACCCTTATACTACAATGACTTACATGCGTGTTTTTGGCCAAAAACGAGGATTACAAGTGAATAACAAGTGAACCCTAGTGAGACTTACAAGTGGTTTACAACTGGCGACTGACGCATTTTTGACGCACGCTATTTCAAATTTATCCTTATTATCTCAGCAGAAGATTACCATCATTTCTTTTAGAACAATATTAAAGCCATCTTGTCCTTCAGGGCCATTATTCCTGCTATAAGCGGCTCTGAGAAGTGTCAATTTATTCATCCCACCCCTTAAACCACCCTTCTGTAGTATTTCAACAGCCCGCCAAGCCGCCCTTGGCAGACAATTTAGCCATTTATTAGCAGATTTTTCAAAAATCGTGCTTTCCATGGCATAAATTTAACATAACTCCTTGCAAAATCAAGTTTTAAATGCTCGCCACAGCGGTCCCACGAACGCTTGACAAGTACATATGGGATGGCAACCGGTTAATTAGGTGATGTTTTGGACTCAGGCTATTTCTTCAAGAATTTTGGCGGCATTTTGTCTAATTTAGAAGCAAGGAGTTCAGGGAGTTTTTGTTTGAATTTTTGCTGATCAGGCAGGAAATATGCTTTCTTGAACTTTTCCCAATAATTAACGGCTAAGTTATTTAGCTCTCCAATCGTATATCCTAACTCAAATGAGCAACTTTTTGTATCTTCCCAAATATAAGACTTCCATTTATCAAGCGTGGACTTCATGTGACCTAAAAAATTGAAATGTTCAGAAGGGCCTTTCTTGTATCATACTGTAGCTTACAGAGGGTCGAGACCTTTCCATACGCAGATGCTGGAAGCTATCTGTTCATCCATGGCGATATTACTTCCTTCGCATTCGACGACAAAGGTTGGGTACTTTTGATGTAGCGTAGCGGTTACCCCTGGTCTTAAATGAAGGCCGTTAATCTTGTGGAGTTGCTGATCACTTTTACAATTGACATAAGCGATGCGTGCGGATTGACCTATTTTTAATTCGGACAAAGGAATTACTGAACTATGCGCCGTCTTTGCAGAGCGTCTGCAACACTGACCTTCTGGTATAGGCGTTCCGTGCGGACACAACTTTGGATGGCCGAGTAAAATACAGATACTGTCCACCAATTCCGGCGTAACAATATGTTCAAACTCACAGGCACCTGACTCAAAATCTCCGCCAAGAACATCATAGAGCAGTCGCTCGGCGAGGCGGTGTGCACGAATTATCTGTCTGCCGTAATCGGCGCCTTTCTTTGTAAGTTTGATTTTACTCCCATCGGCAGAAAGCTTGATCATATCTTCAGACGACAATTCATCAATTAAGCCAAAGTCCATATTTCCATTCATAGCGGTCTTTAGAGCATCTGTTGAATCGGTTTCTTTCTCTTTCATGTAATACAACCGTTCGATATGCTCGTCTTTTTCTCGTTTATGATTCATAGTATCTCCACTGGTTTTGAGTTTTTTTACTTTGTTATCTTACAGCTTAAAGACGCCAACCAACAACCAGTTCAAAAGCCCGGCTATCAGAAATGAGCTGGCATTTATAATAACCGCCATGCTGAGAGCACGTTTGGCTCCGAGTTGCTTGATCATAGCCACGATGTTGGCGAAGCACGGAACAAACATCGTCGTAATAGTTACAGCAATTATACACTGTACATAATTGAGCTTTCCAGATTCTATAAGCTTTATAATCATCCCCGCAGCGGCTTCATGCCTGGCCATACACATGATAAGAGCGTCTACCATTTCCAGCGGCAGTCCTATGAAACGAGTCATCACAGGTTCAAGTGCGTTTTTTGTTGCATTTAGTAATCCAATCTTATCGATCACAAACATAGCGACTGCTGCATATATAAACACAGGTACCGCCTCTTTGATAAACCACCAAAGCCTGTAATACGTTTTTATAATCACCGCTTTTGGATTTGGCAGTCGTATTGCGGGCAGTTCCTGTAAAAAATCGCTTCTCTCTTCTTCTTTTAGTATTTTGTTCAAAGCCACCCCTGCAACGATTTCGACAATTACCAGTGTAGAGAAGGCAATCACAAAGGCTCTTACACCCATTCTGCCCAGTATGCTCATATTCAAAGCCATTTGAGCGGCACAGGGAATGGCAAATGCAATTAAATATATTGCAATGTACCTTTCCTTTTTCGACTTCAGGCTTTTGGTGGTCAGTGTGGCCATGGTCTTACAGCCAAAGCCGAGGATCAGAGGCATTATCGCGCTACCACTGAGGCCGAGCTTATCGAAAATTCTTTTTGTCAAAACACACAGGTTGGGTATATAGCCGACATCCTCAAGAATATTGAAAGCAATGAAAAATACGGATAATATCGGCATGATCGTCAAAAATGCGTTGGCCAGGCCCAGTGATAAAATTCCGTAGTCGCCTATTAAAAATTCATTCAGCCATCCAATAGTTACAAAGCTGTCTATCTTAGCTTCGACAGGGGCCCACAGGGCCTGGTCCATCCATCCAGCGATTACATTGGCGACATTAACGACGAGCAGATACATAATAAAAAGTATCATAAGCAGAATCGGTATCCCGAATACAGGGTGACGGCTTAGACGAGCAAAACCTGTAGCAAACTGGTTTGGTTCTATTCTTTGTCTTCTGGTTGTATTTTCTGCCAACTCATCCATCCAACGGATCCGTGTGTTGTTTACGGTATGGGCAATATTCCCCCTAAACTGTTTCTTTACTCTATTTACCTGTTCGGTTAACTGAGCGATTTTCTCTACACCATATTTTTTTGTCAGGTAATCGGCCAGAAACGGATCATCGAGCAACAACAGGACTGCAGCCTTTTGCTTGAACCATACATCCTCCGGCAACTGAGGGACAATGGCCGACATGCCAGTGTCAATAATTTCACCATACTTTACGGACCATTTGCCTATGCGGGCTTTACTTATGGCTGCTTTCAATTGGTTTGTGCCTATACCATTAACGGCTATTGATTCGATGACCGGGATACCTAAGGCCCGTGACAGACCGCCCGAATCGATCCATATACCCTTTTTGGCGGTTTCATCTATCGCATTGAGCGATATTACCATCGGAATTTCCAATTCGAGCAAGTCCGCGGTAAGGGTCAGCGACTGCTTCAATTGGTTTGCATCGATGCACTGGATGATTACGTCCGGCTTTTCGGAAAATATCATATCACGGACCTGGAGTTCTTCTTCGGAATGAATATAAAGGCAGTGAAGGCCGGGCGTATCTATAACTTCGTAAGATTGGCCGTTAATCAGGCATTCGGTTTTTTTTATCTCTACTGTTGTAAGCGGATAGTTGGCAACCAGTGTATATGTGCCTGTGAGATTGTTGAATACCTGGCTTTTGCCGGTATTCGGCAAACCCACGATAGCGATTTTTTTAACCTCAGCAGAATTACTCAAACCACACCTGTCCCATTCCTCTTTTCGGGTCAATATAGGCATGTTCCTGACTCTCCTGAGAACATAATTTGCGCCCTTGGGCCAAAGACTACCCCCATCCTTGCCTTGGCGGGGCGATACATAATCAGGATTGATAATAATTCTCAATCTCAAATATAACTTACTGTACTATTGAGTTATCGTCAACCATTTTTTTTAAAAATTTGACATCGGGCTAAAATATCGTAAAATTTCCTAAGAAACTATGAGAATGATAATCAACGACCCGACAAGGCAAGTTAAATGAAATCAGCGAAAGACATATATAGAGAGTACCTTAGGAACAACGGCTTACTCTGTAGCGAACAACGAGAGCAAATCCTGGAGGTGTTCCTCAGAACCGAGAAGCACCCCACCATCAACGACCTTTACGATCTGGTCAGAAAAAAATACCCCCAAATCGGCCTTGCCACCGTATACCGGACAATGAAGGTAATCTGCAATGCAGGATTAGCAAGAGAAACTGATTTCGGGGGCAATATCAGACGCTTCGAGCACAAATACAAACATCAGCACCACGATCATTT
>DAOUVA010000394.1 GCA_030667885.1 Phycisphaerae bacterium | reverse complement strand
TTGCCTTTTGCATCTTGGCCATTCGCATATTCACCGGTTTTAAGAGTTTAAGAAATCTTTGGCAGCAGCATTGTTGACCGCAGCTTTCCACATCGCCGAGCAGTTTGGCCTCATCACGAGACCCGATTTGACGCATTTCGATTCGGGTCTGGTATTCCTGGGCGACTTTTTTTACTAATTCGCGAAAATCCACTCGTCCATCGGACATAAAGTAAAAGATGATGCGCTCCCCGCCGAATACGTGCTCGACATCGACTATTTTCATCGGAAGCCCCATCTCTTTGACGTGTTGTCTGCAGCATTCCATCTCTTCTTGTGCAATTTTTCGAAGATGCCGTTCTTCGCTTACATCAGCGGAGCATGCATAACGGATGAATTTGCCGACATGGTCGGGAGCAAAATCTATACCGCTGTCATCGTAATAATCTAATATTTGCTCGTCGCTTAATTTAAATTGCCCCCCCTTGTAGGCCGTAAGCTGCCCTACGAGGTAGCCTAATTCCAGCCCTCTGTCGGTTTTTATCACGACACGGGGCTTGACCTTGGATATTTTCGTTTCATGGTGCTCGAAGAAGCCGAGTGTGTTCATTCGACCATAGCGAACCAGCATATATTTTTTATTTTTTGTCTGTCTGGGTCTTTTTACTGTATTTTTTGGCATTCAGGTTACCCCGATTGATAATATCTTTAAGCTATACTAATGCTAAACCCCTATTCTATCAGACTCGGCCAGATTTAACAATAGATGTTCGAAAATAAGCTTTTCATTAACACTGGACTCTATCCAGTGCAGCATCTTGTAGCAGTCGGATATTTTTTCCGCTGCCTCTTCGGCGTCAAACCGGCCTGACAGCTTCTGTATATCCTCTTTTTGGTCGAAATTGATAGCTTCTTTTCCGGGCATAGCAGTTAGATTCATCACATCATACAGAGCGGATATGATTATTTGGACTATGGTCTTTGTCGCTCTTCGATTGATGTCTTTTTTACTGATGGTCTTATCGAGGTCAGCCCAGGTGGCGGCGATTTTTTTGCATTTGTTCTGGCATTTCTCAGCCAGGCTCAGGGAATCGGAAATTTCGTACCCGGCAAGGGAGCTTATCAACCCTTTTTTGGTTTCGTAAAGCTTTGCTCCGGCCAGTTCGAGTTGTGCCCACTGATAAGCCGTTCCTAAACTGCCCTGAGCAAGACGACCGAAGTATCGCCCCTGTGTTTCTTCGAGGCCTGTCTGCTGCAATTTTTCCATTATATGATCTTCGTCAATCACCCCGAATCTCAGTATCTGAGACCTTGATTTTGTTGTGGCTAAAAGTTTCTCAAAACGGCTGCAGAGCAGAATAATAGAGCAATATTCCGGCGGTTCTTCCAAAACTTTCAGCAAACAATTTTGTGAGTGATTGTTGAGCCTCTCGGCTTCGCTGATTACAAAAACCTTTCTTTCTGAAAGCGTCGGCCTGTTCGAGACCTTCTCAACCAGAAACTCTCGAATAACATCTATCGGCAAATCAACAGGCGGTGCCTTGCCCTTGCCGTTTTTCGTGAATTCGAGCAATTCCTTATAGATGTGATTGAAGTCCGGATGTGAGCCCGCCTCGAAAAGTTCACAGGCCCGGCACACACCGCAACTGTCCGCGAAATCATTTTCTCTAACGGGCTTCTGGCAAAGAAGCAATTTGGCCCATTCTCGTGCGGTCTTGAATTTGCCCACACCTTCAGGCCCGGCAAATATATAAGCATGGGCCCATTTGCCCGAGGCAAAGGCCCTTTGCAAATTATCTACCGTTTTGTCCTGACAAAAAATTTCTTTGATTGACATCTATATTTAAGCTTCTCTATTAAATATTCCCGTTTTTGCGCGGATAAGTAGCTTTACATTATTAGTTTATTATTGTACTCGCGGGAATTTACTACCCTTTAAGGGTAGCTCGTTTCTGAGATAAGCTGCAATATATTATTATGCACTGTTTCAACTTCGGCGGCCGCATCGACTACTAAAACGTTCTCCTGCTGTTTGGCCAATTGTAAAAATCCCTCGCGAACCCGCTGGTGGTAGCTGTCACCCTTTTGCTCTATCCTGTCGAGCTGACGATTCAAACGCCCTGAAGCGGTCTGCAAATCGACATTGAGAATAATAGTCAAGTCCGGCCATACTCTTTCTAAGCAATCTGTCGCAATTTTTAGTACTTTGTCCATTCCAAAACCGCCGGCACAGCCCTGATAAGCACACGTGCTCGATACCCATCTGTCAAGCACGACACACTGATTCGCTTCTAATGCCGGCGCTATTTTTTCCGCCCAAAGCTGTGCCCTTGCCGCCATATATAACAGCAGTTCTGTACGTGCAACCATTGCGTCATGTTCGGGATTTAACAGGATTTGTCGAATCTTCTCTCCGATTTCAGTATCCCCGGGGTCGCGAAAACCGATAGTGGAAACTCCTTGTTCTTTCAGCCATTGGCTCAATAATTTTGAATGCGTACTTTTCCCGCACCCGTCCGGCCCGTCAAGAACAATAAACCTGCCTGAAAATTTATCTTTCAAAACTGATTTCACCTAATCTTCTGTTGGGTATTTTTGTAAGTCTTCCGAATTTGAATCTGTTATGCGGCTATCATAACCTAAATCAAGAGAGCTGACAAATCTTACCGCAGTAACGGTTACTATTAACCCAAGAACTTGACCTGTAACTATGGTCCCGATTTTTATAACGTACTGAGAAATTGTCTCAGGATTTTCAGGTATTTTTAATAATAACCAGAGAAGATGTATTACCGTGCTGAGACAAAACAATGCAACTAATTCTTTTGATTTGAATAATTTGAATTTGCTTAGGAGCTTGAAGCTGTTAACAACCTGGCAATCCAGCACAACTATAAGTGCAGGGATGAATAAATAAATTTTTATCATAATTAACATCGCAGCAGTTGAACATAAATGGTATAGCCAGGGAGCGGAATTTGCAGATTCGATAAAACCTGTGTCTGTGGAGGTGAAATATTTTATTATTGAAAAGATAGGCACGGTTAAAATAAAATATAAACCTGCGAAAATAAAACTGAATCCGACCATACGCCAGAAGAAGTGTTTCCCTGTCTTTAGTAAATCCATGGGCGTTTGTTCTTTAGGCCCTTCCAGATATACTGTTCGTAGAAAACCATAAGATAGTATCATCGAGATTACCGCCAGGCTCAGAATAAATAATATAGACGGAAAAAACAATGTTTTCATTACATCAGGTTCTGTGAAATTAAACAGGCTGTGTGAAAGTTCGACTAAGCTGTAGAGACCGACGATGAGAGTTACCTCGGGCCAGCGGCTTTTTAAAATCGCTAAAGTTTTTTGGGTCTCAGTCATTTCTTCAGCTTTAATAGAAAAGTTTCCGTTCCTCACAAAGCGACAACAGCTTTTATTATCTCGCTAACTGAAAATTATCTTCACCGACTAATTGCCTCATTTTTCTGCAGAAGTCAAGGTCGGGATTGACATTCAGGCCCTTATCGGCGGCCGTGCTCACTCTGCCTTTGTCTGTCCGTACCGCGACGTAAACAGGGCTTTTGCCTCTATGGTGCAGGCAGATGCTCTTTATCATAGCGACTTTCTCTTGGGTAACGTCTTTGGCGTCCATTTTTATTTGCACTTTGGCGGCCAGCTTTTCTCTGACCTGCTCAAGAGTGATAAGTTCGGAAGCTAAAATGTTCGGTCTTTCCCTTCTGTGATCCAGCTTTCCTTTTACGAAAACAATCGTATCTGCAACTAATATGTCGTTGAAGTTGTTCAGAATATCCGGAAACATTACAACATCGACCTGTCCCTGCAAATCTTCCAGTACGAATACCGCCATTTTCGACCCGGCGTTTCGCCCTGTCTTTGTCAGGTTGTATCGTATCTTTGCTATCATCCCGCCGATGACAATTTGCCTGTCCTGCGGCGCCTCGGCTAATTGTGAACTGTTGTGCGTGGAAAAAATATTTATCGTCTCAGCGTGATGACTCAGCGGATTGCTTGTTACGTAGAAGCCGAGTACCTGTTTTTCATAAGTCAACATCAGCGGTTCCGGCCAGGGTGCGACCTCCGGCAGACGTTGATGGTCTTTTGAATAATCGCTCTGCCCTGCCTGTCCAAAAAAGCTCATTTGCCCTTTTATTTTGTCGGCCTGTGAGCTTGAACCATTTTCCATTGCCATCTCAAGGCCGGCCATCATCTGTGGCCGGGTTCCGCCGAGTCTGTCAAAGGCGCCGGCTTTTATGAGAGATTCGAGCACCTGCTTGTTGGCGGCTCTCAAATCCACGTTTTCGCAGAAATGGAACAAACTCTGGAATTTGCCCACTTCTCTGCGTGCAGAGATAATTTGCTCGACGGCCTTACCGCCAACTCCTTTAACTGCCGCCAGGCCGAAACGCACAACACCACGATTCGTATGTTCTCCTTCTCCTGTCTTCTGCTCTTCGTCTTCTGTCTCCTGTTTATACAGCGGCGTAAAATCAACTCCGCTTTCGTTGATATCCGGTGCCAAAACTTCAATACCCATCTGGCCGCACTCGGCGATATAATCGACAATCTTCTCGGTGTTGTCCATCTCATAAGTCAAAAGGGCCGCCATAAACTCAATCGGCCAATGGGTCTTCATATAAGCCGTATGATATGCGATAAAGGCATACCGCGTCGAATGGCTCTTATTAAAGCCGTACCCCGCGAACCGCTCGATGATCTCGAAAATCTCCTCGGCCTGCTTTTTCGTCAACCCTTTATCAACACAGCCGACTATAAATCTTTCCCGCTC
>DAOUVA010000279.1 GCA_030667885.1 Phycisphaerae bacterium | reverse complement strand
CCTTTTTGTTTCAACGGATTTTGGCCTTTTGAAGTACCGGCACTTTGTTGATTTATCAATAGAGGAGGATGTTTCTATGCCGGGGGTAAAGTTAGTCGTAACGATGGCTTTGTATCTCGGTATTAGCTTTCACATTTCAACTAAAGAATTCATAGTTTTAAAACAATAATAATTTTGGTATGTGGCCAAAATATACTTCCTAATCATTTTGACTCTTTTACAGGAGAACTATTATGTCTAAGAAAATATTTTTTATGCTTTCTTTTGTTTTGGTGCTGGGATTGGCAATAAGCGTCTCCCAAGGCGCCGACCCCAGTCTTGTCAGCTGGTGGAGGTTTGAGGAGGGTTCGGGCACTACTGCCTATGACTCAAGCGGCAATGGACTCGACGGCGAGTTGGTTGGCGGCGTTACATGGACACAGGGCCGTTTCGGCGGTGGTATCGAACTCGACGGAACCAGCGGTTATGTCTCAGTACCCGATTTTGAACTCACAACCGATACCATCACTTTTGTGGCATGGGTCAACGGTTGGAAAGGAGGCGACTGGGCGCCGATTTTATCTTCCCGTGAGGTGAATGCCTGTGAAATGAACTTTGGCGACAACGATACCTTACACTATACATGGAACGGCGACTCAGTCGATACATGGGGTTGGACCGGCGGACCTGTCATTCACCAGGATACGTGGACGATGTTGGCTATAACGATTGACCCTGATCAAGCTGTTGCCTATGTGTACACGGATGATGGAGGGCTTACCCAAACCACTAATGCGATACCTCACATTGTACAAACTGTCGGTGCTCTCCAAATTGGTTATTCTTATGATCCCAGGTACGTACAAGGGATTATCGACGAAGCTGCGATATTTAACCGGGCGCTCACCGAGCAGGAGATTTTGGGACTTGTCTTGGGTATTGGTGGTAAAGGTTACCCATATTCCTCCAGACCTTCCCCGGAAGAAGGTACCATCCTTCTCGATACGTGGGTAAACCTTGGCTGGCGGGCGGGAGATTCTGCTATCTCACACGATGTGTATATCGGCGATAATTTTGATGCCGTGAATGAAGGCGCCGAAGGCACATTCATAGGTAACCAGGCCGACACGTTTCTTGTTATTGGATTCCCAGGTTTTCCTTATCCGGATGGTCTTGTTCCGGGTACGACCTACTATTGGCGAATTGATGAGGTCAATGACACCGAGCCGAACAGTCCATGGAAAGGCGATGTCTGGAGCTTCTCGATTCCACCCAGAAAAGCCTATAATCCCGCCCCGTCTGATGGCACCGAATTTGTCGGTACGGATGCGGTACTTAGCTGGAGTATTGGTTTTAGTGCGAAACTGCACACGGTATATTTTGGCGACAATTTTGACGATGTAAACAACGCCGCCGGAGGACTCCCTCGGGCAAATACAACCTATGCTCCCGGAACGCTTGAATTGGACAAGGCTTACTACTGGCGGGTCGATGAATTCGATGCAGCCACCACCCATAAAGGCGATATCTGGAGTTTCAAAACGTTACCATCCATACCCATCGTTGACCCCGATCTTATGGGCTGGTGGAAACTTGATGAAGGTACAGGCACAACTGCCGTTGACTGGTCAGGACACAACAATCACGGTGAATTTATAGGTGACCCGCAGTGGGTGCTTGGCCAGGATGGTGGGGCTCTGGAATTTGACGGTGATGACTATGTGGACACAGGTTACACGGAAGACCTTGCTAATTACACCATCACCGCATGGGTAATGAGTCCTGAGGCACCTTCCGGGGCAGCAGCAAGTGGTCCCCTTCATCGCGAGAACAACTATCAGTTTAACTGGAACCATGGCAACGATGTTTACCGCGGGACAGCAGCAATGAACGTCGGCGGAACATTCCATGCCGCCAGTTATATGCCGTTATTTGCCAACACCTGGTATCACCTTGCCGCCACGTATGATGGCAATGTGTTAACTGCATACAGGGATGGCGTCTTAATTACGAGCAATCCGGCTGCTTCCGGCCCTCCGGAAACAGAAAGCAACAGCTTGAAACTCGCAAGACATGCTGCATCCGCTACGCAGTTCTTCACAGGCACGGTCGATGATGCACGAGTGTACAACAGAGCTCTGACTCTGGAAGAGATTCAGCAGGTAATGAGAGGTGACACATCTGTTGCCTGGAACCCAAATCCTGCTAATGGTGCAACAAAGGACATCGATGACGTAATGCCGCTTAGCTGGTCGCCGGGAGATAACGCGTCACAGCACGACGTGTACTTCGGTACCGATGAAAATGCCATGGATAATGCCGATGCTTCAGACACGACCGGAATATATCGCCAACGACAAAGCGCTGCCAGCTATAATCCACCCGAAGGTGTTGAATGGGGCGGCGGGCCTTACTACTGGCGAATCGATGAGATTAATACAGACGGAACCATCAACAAAGGCAGAATCTGGAGATTCACAGTAGCTGATTATCTTACTGTGGACGATATGGAGAGCTACAATGACATTAATGAAGGTGAACCCGGGAGTAACAGGATATATCTGGCCTGGATAGACGGCTACGATGATCCGGCTACGAACGGTTCTACCGTTGGTCATTTAGACCCTCCATTTGCAGAGCAGACTATCGTTCACGGTGGTAATCAGTCGATGCCTTTTGAATACAACAATGCTGTCGGCAAATCCGAAGCGACATTGACGTTGACTTCCAATCGTGACTGGACACGGGAAGGTGTCGGAACATTGACTATCTGGTACATAGGCGATGCCGCTAATGCTGCCGAGACGATGTATGTTGTTCTAAATGGCACCGCCGGGGTCGATAATCCTAATCCTAATGCGGCACAGGTTGATGAGTGGACACCATGGACTATCGACTTGCAGGCGTTCGGTATTAACCTTACAAATGTCAATACGATTACTCTTGGCTTCGGTAACAGGACCAATCCTGTGGCCGGCGGTACAGGTTCGGTGTTCTTCGATGATATCCAACTGAATCAACCGGCGCCTTAAGCCGAGATTTGACTGGTAACTAAACTTACACGCTTGTTTATAGCGGATTCGAGTTTATTCGGGGCCTATACCTATTCGGTATAGGCTCCTTTTTTATTGATAATTGCTGAGATTGCCGATTTAACAAGGAAAAGAAAATTCTCAAAGTGATTCCGGATACTGAACAAAAATCCCGATTAAAGTCATAGTAAATATCAGTAGCAACTCTTATAAGTTAAGTACCGTGAAAAATAGGTTTGACGGTCGTTTGAGACGCTATTATACTCTGTACTCAATATTGTGTAGGAATGAGAATTGTCTTACGCCCCGGCACGCGTCGGTCAGACGCGGGGGCTGGTAATTCGTGTTGGAGTCAAAAATGGATAAGAGTAAGATTATCGCTGAAGGTATAACCTTTGACGATGTACTGCTGATACCTGCACAAAGCGATTTTGTGCCGAGCCAGGCGGACACCCGAACTCAATTGACCAACAATATTACGATAAATATACCGATTGTCTCGGCTGCTATGGATACGGTTACCGAAGCGGCACTGGCGATAGCCCTGGCTCAGGAAGGCGGCATCGGGATAATTCATAAAAACCTCTCCATTGAAGCACAACAGCGGGAGGTGGCCAAGGTTAAACGCTCCGAGCATGGGGTTATTATCGATCCGGTGACATTAACGCCGGGCCAGCCTGTCAGGAGAGCACAGGAACTGATGAAAGAGCAGAACGTGTCCGGCATTCCCATCGTCGATGGAAAAAAACTCGTGGGCATTCTCACACGCAGAGACTTGAAATTTCTCAAAGACTATGACGTCGAGATAAGTTCTATAATGACAAAGAACAATCTTGTTACAGGGCCGGCAGGGACTACTCTTGAGCAGGCCAAGGAGACTTTGCAGAAATATAAGGTCGAAAAACTACTGCTGGTTGACAACGATGGTGAATTGGCGGGATTGATTACCATGAGGGACATCGACCGAGTTCTGCAGTATCCGATAGCAGCCAGAGACCAGCGGGGACGGTTGCGCGTCGGTGCCGCGGTGAGCGTTCACGAGTATGAGAGAATCGAGGCACTGATAAAGGCAGATGTCGATATTATAGTTGTCGATACCGCACACGGCCATTCCCAGAACGTTATCGATACCGTAAAGAAGATAAAATCCAAATATGATATCGATGTAATAGCCGGTAATATCGCCACTACTGAGGCGGCAGAGGATTTGATAGAAGCCGGTGCCAACGCTGTGAAGGTTGGTATCGGACCAGGAGCGATTTGTACCACCAGGGTGATTTCAGGCGTGGGAATGCCTCAGGTATCGGCTATTATCAACTGTGCAAAGGCCGGTCAGAAGCATAATGTTCCGGTTATTGCCGATGGCGGAATCAGGCAGTCAGGTGACATAAGCAAGGCGATTGCCGCCGGGGCTTCCAGTGTCATGATAGGCTCCTTGTTTGCCGGCCTAAAAGAAAGTCCCGGCCAAATGGTTATCTATAAAGGAAGGCAGTTCAAAGAATACAGAGGTATGGGCTCTTTAGGAGCAATGGTCAAAGGCTCCGCAGAAAGATACGGGCAAAGCAGCTCGACTGAAAGAAGCAAACTTGTCCCGGAAGGTGTGGAAGGAAGGGTGCCGTATCGCGGTACGCTCAGCGATTTTGTCTATCAACTTGTTGGCGGGCTGCGGGCTGGTATGGGTTATTGCGGAGCACGAAATATCGAACAGCTCATGAAAAACAGCCGGTTCGTTCGTATAAGCGCAGCTTCGGTCCATGAGTCTCATCCGCACGATATACAAATAACCAAAGAAGCGCCAAACTATTCGGCGAGCGTACCTTTTGAAGATTGACAAAAGCACGGAATAAACTATTCTTAATGAACGAATGAAAATCGTTTGTTGTTTTACCTTACAAAGAGAAAGAGAGGGTCTTAAATGGGTAAAGACAGCCGAAACGGATTTTGGCACATAATGTTTTGTTCATGTCTGCTTTTACTGGTTGTATATCAGGCTGCCGGTGCCGACAATAATGAACCAAATGAACCAAATGAACCAAACGACCCAAGTGAACTCTTGAGCAGCAAATGGAGTGCTGTTATTTCAATCCTTCAGAACAAGGACATCGACCAGGAAGCCAAAGAGAAGCAAATCGATAAAATCGTAACGCCGATATTTGAATTCCCCCTGATGGCCAAACTTTCTTTGGGAAGAAAGCACTGGCCTAAATTAGACTCTTCGCAACGTGAGAAATTTACACAGCTTTTTAGTGAGCGACTTAAGAGGTCGTATTGGAAAAAAATCGCGCTTTACAAAGCCGAAAAGCTATTATTCAAATCCACAGAGAAAAAGAAGAACACTTACTACATCCCGTCGGAGTTGATATACAAGGATAAAAAGGTGGCCATAACCTACAAGCTTCGCAAGGTGGAAAAATGCTGGAAAATATATGATGTGGAAATACAGGGCGTCAGCGTTCTGCTGACATACCGCTCGCAATTCGACGAAATCCTTAGTCACGGCACTGTTAAGGACCTTCTTTCCCGGCTGGAGAAGCCGCCGGATGATTGATCACCGATATACTGAGCAGGCAACGTATTATGACGAAACATCAATCACCAACAGCATTTTTTTTCGACCGGATGGTCCTGAGATATCCTAAGGCAATCATTCTTTGTCTGCTCATAGTGGTTGGCTTTCTCGGCTTCCAGGCAAGACATTTCAGACTGGACGCCTCGGCTGAAACTTTAGTTCTGGAAAATGACGAAAGCCTGAGCTACGCACGTACAATCAGCTCCCGTTATGGACAACGAAGCTTTCTTATCCTGACATATAATCCTAAAGGCTCGATGTTCTCGCTTGAGACGTTGAACACATTAGGTCAACTGCGGAACAATTTACTGTCTTTGGAAAATGTCGAATCGGTGCTTTCAATCCTGGATGTCCCTCTGCTGGAAAGTCCGCCTGTTTCAATCAAGGAGCTTACGGGCGATCTGCCTACTCTTACATCACTTGCGGCCGATATGCGGATGGCCGGAATCGAGCTTAGTAGGAGTCCTTTATATCAGAATCTGTTGATAAGCTCCGATTTAAAGACTACGGCTCTGCTGGTCTATTTGTCGGATGATGATGTTTACGGTGGTTTGTTGGAGCGACGCAACAAGCTGAGGCATAAAAAAGATACCGGTTCATTGACTCCTGCAGAGCGTACCGAGTTGAAAAGTTTGTTTGAACAATGCCGGCTGCGTAAGGACCAGGCCAGAACACGGCGCCATCAGAAT
>DAOUVA010000061.1 GCA_030667885.1 Phycisphaerae bacterium | reverse complement strand
GTTCCGTACTCCATCGGCGCTCGGCCAGTTCCGGCATGACATCGTATAGAAAGAACCGGTCACGCACATGTTCCGATTCTCGCACAAGTGATTGGACATGTTTCTCGAGCTGCTGCACAGCCCGTCTCTGCCGGCTGTCTGGCCCGAACGAGCGTCGTCGCTCATCGGGGATATCGTTCGAGAGAGCCATGTCGGTCTCAACTCCCAGCCCATGTGCGAATGTCTCGAGCGCGCGGATTGAACCGGGTCCGGTTGGAGCGCCGTCGTCGTGGACTAAAATGGGCTGAGGGAATCGGCGCAGATCGGGTATGCGCTCAAACTCCTGCCGGACCGAGGTGAAATCCGGCGTGCGCCAGTCGCCCTTGTGACCTGTCACCGTTGGCACCGAGCTGTGCTCAACCACGAGCAAGCGAGGAAGAATAAGCGAGGCAATCTCCGCATCGCCAAAGTGGTTCAGCAGACTCCAAACGTTACGATAAATGGGCTCGGCCCACACGTTTTCGCGAGCATCGAAGTAACCGCTGACCAGCGCAGCCTGGATCCGCGTATCGATAGCCGCTGCGTAGAATGCAATCAGGCCGCCCTCGGCATAGCCAACTACGCCGATCCGTGCCGACACATTTTTTTGCTCAAACCAGTCAACGGCTGCCAGCACTTTCTGCACTTCGTAACCGATGATATGCCTTCCCATATGGAATGCCTGGCGATAGATCCATTCGCGATACGTCTGATCGGATCTCCTGAGTCCTGCGTCCTCGGTGTCGAGTTTGCCGCGGCTCACCAGCGCCGGGATGACAAGCTCAAATCCGTTCTCGGCCAGACGACGGGCGTACTGTTGTTTTGGGTCGAGCCCGGGCGAGAGTCCGAGAAGCTGTTCGGGTGTTTGATCGGCATCCGGTACGACAACGACATGAGCCAACGTCGCTTGCTTCGGTTGAACGAGTAATCCTTCACCAAAGACGCCGTCCAATACAGGCCAGCGTACTTGAAAGACACGGTACTTAGCAGTCTCAGCCACCAGAGCGGGGTTGGCATCGTCGCCGAACCGCTCCATACTCACAGGCAAACGTTTATCCACAACCCCGATAATCGCCCGAAGTCTCTGGCGGTTCTCGGCGACAGAGGTTTCGTAAGCCTGTTTTGACGAAGTGTCGTACTTCCAGAAACGTACGCGTTTTACGCGAGCAGCATGAATCTGCTTGTCAATGAATCGGTGCGCTCCGTCCATAAGCCGGGTGGAAAGGTCTTCTTCCTGCCATTCAAGCGGTTGGGTGTCCGGAAGGGTCGATACTGCTGCCTCGATGGGCAAGCAAGCCACGGCAGATAGTACACACATGAACACGATAGTGAAGGTTCGATTCATATCCAGCCTCCTATGAAATTAGCTTCTATCCCGTGGAATTCCCTACAGGTGCCACGGAGCACGAACGGTTTTGCTCAGCAAGCGATTTGCCTGCTCATCGTTGATAAAGTGTTCTTCGTCCGGATTCCACTGAAGTCTTCGCTTGAGTCTCATGGCAATATTGGCCAGGTGACAGATGCTGGCCGAACGATGCCCCACTTCTACGGGAGCGATCGGGTCCTGTCCCGACTTGATACAGTCCAGGAAATTACGTTTATGGTCATTGCTTTCATAGAGATGAATTTCGTCCGGTCCGATCACGGTATCTATGAGGGATTCGGGGTGTGTACGAAAGGAATTCCAGTCCACATGCACCCAACCTTCGGTGCCCTCGAACCGAACCGCGCCATCAATGCCGCTCGGCGTGCATATTAGCTCTACACCGTTGGCATATCGCGCTCGAAAGTGAATCCGGCTGACCGTGTCAAATATACCTGTTTTCGGAAACTCGCTGCCCATGTCCTCAATCTCCACTGGCCCGGTTCGCTCGGTGCCCAGGCCCCACTGGACAATATCAAACTTGTGGGCGCCGGTGTTGGTCGTCTCTCCGCCTGAGTAATCCTGGACAAAGCGGAAGGTATAGAAACAACGGTGCTCCTGATGAGGGGCAAACGGCGCCGGGCCCAGCCACAGGTCATAGTCAAAGCCGTCGGGCACCGGAGTAGGGTCCCAGGTATCCAGGTCGAAACGCAATCCGTGACGACCCAGACTTGTCAGCACACGCTTGACCCGGCCGATCCGGCCATTGCGAACCAGCTCGCAGGCAAATCGCATCCTTTGCTTGGAGCGGTGCTGGCTGCCCGTCTGGAGAATCACCCCATATCGACGAACCGCCTCGACCATGGCACGGCCCTCGGCAATCGTTAGACTCAACGGTTTTTGACAATATATATGCTTTCCCGCCCGGGCAGCCATTATCGTTGGGATGGCGTGCCAGTGGTCCGGTGTGGTAACCGATACCGCGTCGATGTCGTCGCGAGCCAGAAGATCGCGAAAGTCGTTATAAGCATCTGTGCCCTTATAAACACCCGAACGTTTCTCCCTGCCGTAGTAATCGTCAACCAGTTTGCGGGCCGGCTCGCGTCCCCGAAACTGCTTGGCGGTTTTGTATCCGAAGCTGCCCCGGTTTACATCGCATACTGCGACAATCTGAGTGTCGTCCTGATGCATCAGGCCCTGCAAATCGGTGAAACCCATGTTGCCCGTGCCAATACAGCCGACGTTGATTCGGTTGCTGGGGGCGCCGGCACCCAGAGCCGAGCTTGCGACAAGATAGGGCATCCCGAATGCTCCAGTAGCGCCAACTGCTGCACTCTTGAGAAAATCTCTGCGGCTCGACAACCTGCTTTTATCACTCATTATCTGTCTCCTGCTATATCGTTTTATCAACACAATACTGCATCATTGCTTATCGAGTCGCTTGCGCAAACTCGTGATGCCTTCTCGGTAAACGTTCATTATCTCGTCGGCCTGCTTGTCATCGGCTCATAGTAATTAGCGATCAGGGACAGATTTTAAATTTCCTGTCATTTTATGCAAATGGATAATAGCGTTATCAACTAAACGTTCTCCCGCACCGACTTCAACATAGGTGGAATAACTTGCACCATATCCACCCTCTGAAGCAGCCTGGATTGTGGGAAAGTACGAAAAAACATCGTTACAGTAGCCCAGAAAAAAAGTATGAGGAACAGGTGACCGATCGCGAAGAGCAATCTGAAAATCATCAAAAAATTCTCCCGGGAAGCCTACCCAGGCAATTTCTTCTCCCAATAACACTATCGGAGTTTCCGCTTTAATAACCGAGGGACGGTCTCTGAGCAACTCTTCATAATATTGTTCCCCGCGCTGCTTCACATAAAACTCTTTCACATTCTTATCTTTTAGGTCATAGCGGTATTTCAACTCGGTGATATATTGATACGTGCTCAACATCGGTCTATCTTCTTTTTTAACCGGCTTCATTGACTCAGCAATGTGGACAACTTCCTTTCCCAATGCAATTCCCGTTTGCTTCATTTTCGTGTATGTATCTTGGTTACTTTCCTTCGGCCTGTCATATGGATTGATTTCACCACAGGCTCCCTGCAGGTAAAGACAAGTACCGCCAAGACGCTCCTCAACATAGTTACGCATAACGCCGGGAAATTCAGCAGAATATTTCAGATTCGAGCCCTCAAAAACTACCGGATGACATGCATAATGAACGAGGATAGCAATCCATTTTCCATCGGTTCCCTTAAAACCAATAACCCCAACAGTCTGATCGACTGGAGTGTTCTCTTCCCTGTCCGGATTACTCCACAGCATCTTAACGGTCCCGTCCGGATTGACCACACGCCGGTCGTATGAGATGTCTGCTGAACCATACCCTATTTCAACTGTCACAGGAGATTTCGATAAAGAAGCATTATTGATAACTTCATATATCTTTCTCTCGAGCGTGGGTAGCCAGGGATTTTCTTTCGATGGAAGATCAGGTTTCAGGTCGGGACCGGCATGTGTATGAATTGCTAAAAAAAGAATAGTAGAAATTTGCAATTCTTTTTCCGCTTTCTGACGGATGCGTTCACAAACTTCTTCTGGTGGAGGGCCAATGAGATCAAGGACAACCAGAGAAACACGCTTCTTTCCATCATCCAAAACGATTGATTTGGCATATAGAGGATCCCAAATGCCGTTAGATAGTTCTTTTCGTGAGGCATATCCTCTCATAGGCATTCCCAGTGGAGGAGTAATATCGACCGTTGCAACTCCGACTTCCAGAGCATGGGCGGTTGTGGACATACCTCCGTTTTCACCGGCAACTAACAAAATTGAGAAAAAAGCAAGCACAAGAACAAATTTGTTCAAAAACATAATTTCTCCTTTGGGTAATTAATAAAGTCCATACGATATCAAAATTATCTCCGAGGTTTATTATTCAGCTTTATTAATATAAAGATAGCATACCATAAGTTCCTTTATAATATGGATTGTAAAAAAGAAAAAATTGTTTGAAAGTTCTTAAACCAGTCCCACCAGCCTATCATATCCGGTTCGCAGGCACGAAAGTCACCCTTCCCACAACCTGTAAAACGTTAGAATTATTTTGTGGCAAATTCATGCTGCCGTTTTGTCTCCACAGATGTCAAATTTGGTGATTGATGGAACCATCAAACCTCAAATTCTTGCTCAAAAACAAATTTGAGCATGTACATCAAGTCAACAGGCTGCTTACCTGGCGGCAAAGCGCTCTCACCTTCTGAAACGGGTCGCCCTCTCCCAGGGTTTCCAGGGGAAAATAGCCGCGGTACCCGGAACGACGCACGATCTGCATCAGTCTCGCGAAGTCCGTCTTGACCTTCGCTCCCCCTTTATTGATCATCTCTTTGACCTGCCAGGTAACTGCATAGGGTATCAATCGCTCGATTTCCTGATAGGCATCTCCCTCCAGCAGGCTTCCGGTATCCAGCATCAAGCCGAACCATTCCGAATCCACCCGTTCGATAATCTCAATGGCCTGGGCCGCATTAGTGGTAAAGTTATTGTGGTTTTGATAGCAGATCATCACTCCATGCCGGCCGCCAAATGCGGCACATTCTTTCATGTCATCAATCAACCAATCGGTAATCTCTTCCCGGGAGTATCCCTTGGGTTTGGCCGTTCCGTCAAATATCCTTACGTGCGGAATTCCAAGTTTAGAGGCGGCTATCACCCAGTTCTTGACCAACTGCTTTTCCTGTTTCCTCTGCTCTGGATCCGCCAGGGTGAAGTTGTTCCTGACCCCCGTTCCGGTTAGAGCCAGTCCCAGGCGAAAGGCCGTCCGCTTGATGTTATACAAGACCTCATCGGCAGGGACATCTGGATATCCGGGGATGTAATAGGCGGTCAAATCCACTCCCTGAAAACCGGTGTCTTTCGCAAACCGGAACAGCTGTTCCAGACTCATCTCGCCGTTTATTAGCAAGCTATTGAAAGAATAAGCATTTAGACAAAGACTAACCGGAATTCTTTCAATATCCTCTCGTGGGAGGTTTTCCTCCTTGCCAAATGTCACCGTCGTCCCAGCCAAAGGTAGAGCTGAGGTCATATGTAGGAATTGACGTCTCTGCATGAGTATTCCTTGTGTCCTTTCTTATCTGTAAGTAATTTCAAAGCGGCTTTGATATTCCGTTTAACAAACGTAGTGTGGACCGTCTCTAAAAAGGGCCGCAGTGTTAACTGCGGCCCTGATTTACTCAAAGCTGATCAAGGACCAGAAAGCAATGCTTTGAATGAGCTTAGACCTTTCCGGCATCAGGCACCTGGAATCCGGGGCGATTGGCATCCTTCAACAACTCGTTGGCTTCAACGGCGTACGCTCCTGTGTGACGTTCGGTTTTAGGATTGAAGGTCAGCCATGGGCCCACTGTGTAGTTAGTTCCGTCTTCCGGAAGTCCAACTCCGCTGCTCATGACGTCGTGGAGTTTCATGAAATGCTCAAACGCATCCCGGTTATCACCGAAGCGGCCCGCTTTGGCATTAAAAGGAACGCTCTCGCCCAGACGATATGAGTTATTCATGAGATGGCCCAGAACACATCCCCGGTGTGCGTCTAAGGCATTGCCGTTGGCCATGTTCGGATCACCGGCACGACAGGCAGCGATGAAGCTGCCCCAGTTACCTCCTGGGGTGACATGACCACGTGGAATATCAATTTTTTCCCCCGTAGCGCTGCCCTTGGGGTAATATTGTTTCCTTATGATCTTACCGCCATCCTCGAAATAGTACTCGTTTTCGACCTGGCGTTCATAGCCATCATAGTTGACGTTGCGAACATTGAAGTAAACGTATTGTCCATTGGGATATTCGGCAATACCCAGCATGGTATTTGGTGTCTCGCCCTGGTCATTCCAAAGGAAGCGTCCGCCGAGCGCCATAGCGCGGATGGGATGTGTTAACCCCTTATCCAATGCCCAGTAAGCCATATCAAGCTGGTGTGTACCTTGGTTGTTCATGTCGCCGTTGCCGGTCTCCCAGAACCAATGCCAGTTGTAATGGACGTAGTTGGCGTGGTATTGATCGATGATGGCCGGACCGCGCCAAAGATTCCAATTAAGATTGGGTGGTGGAGCGGAAGGACTTTTGAAACCGATGCTGCCCCGCGGTTTGCAGCAGTACCCATACGAGATCTTCATCTTGCCGAACTTGCCGGAGCGAATGAGAGCGTGCAGGCCCGCATTTCTCGCATCGCTGCGGCTTTGCGTTCCGTGTTGAATGACCACGCCATATTTCTTTTGAGCCTCCACAGCGACGCGTCCCTCCACGATATCATGGCTCATGGGTTTTTCCACATAGACATGTTTACCGGCCTGGGCCGCCCAGATAGTTATGAGCGAATGCCAGTGATTCGGCGTGGCAATGGAAATTGCATCCAGATTCTTATCTTCGAGTGCTTCCCGAACATCCGCTACACCCTTACAGGTAAACTTGCCCTGGGTCTTTCCCTGAAGATATTTCAGCGTATTTTCCAGTACCTTCACATCAGGATCTATAAGGTAGGCTATTTCGACATTGTCCTGGTCCAGCCAGCCATTGATGTGACTTCCGCCTCGACTGTTCACGCCTGCTACGGCAATGCGCAGACGGTTATTGGCGCCTAAAACCCGGGCAGTGGATTTGCTGCCGCAGATAGCAAATGCAGTTCCTACGGCTAATGTGTCTTTTAGAAATTTTCGTCTGGTAGTTTTTGACATCTCATGAACTCCTAATTAAGTTAACAAATGAATGCTTAGATCAATTGTGCGAAACGCAGGCATGAAACAACTTTATATTGGAATTTTTAATATACCTTAATAATCCTTGCCTCAGCACATTAACATGAATTATTCTTTCCTCACATCCTGCTCCATTTCAATGCTCTCGTTGACAAAAGTAATTACCCAACACCTCATTATACTTTATCTCCCTCGAACTATGAAAGAAAAATACTGAGAAGTGGAAATAAACCTTATGGGCAAGAGCCACAATACTATCTCCTTTGCTGTTTCACCAATATCGAATATAATTTTTGTCTTTGGTACAGGGACAAAGTAATTCTATCAGAAATGCGTTGACGATTCAAGTGTTTGTGTGTGATAGACGGCTTCACATTGAGCTGTAAATACCATGAAGCGATAGACAATGTCAGACCTGATGACGTTTATTATGGCCGGCGTAAGAAGATTCCGGGCAAACGTGCTGAACTGAAAATAAAAACAATTCTTGAAAAGAAAATATATAATAATAAAATAATTGAAACAGGAGATGAGATCATCTCCTAATCTAAGCTATTTTTGTCTCATTACTGCCGACTACATGTAGTTAAAAAGCAAAAGCAGATTGTCGTAATTCAAAGAATATTTTGATGTTATGCTAAAATCAAAAGACGGAAAAGCTTTTCATAAAGGGGCAATTAAGAAGTCTCAAGACACAGCATGGTCGCTGCTGTTTACGATTATTTTTTTGTCTTTTTATTTCATTTACTTACTATTTCGAATAAACCCCAAACTTATCTACCAATCTCAGGGACCTATTTTTTTCTTAGATAAATATTTCATTAATGAATTTTTCAGCTATCCCGGCGGAGTAAACGAGCTTATCTCCAGTTTCCTTTCACAGTTTTTTTATTATTCATGGACGGGAGCTTTGCTGCTTGCTCTTGTTTTCGCACTTGTCACATGGAACACAAAGCTATTCATCAAGTCAATCAGGCCAAATACGCCGATTCTTTATCTGCATTGGGTACCATCGCTTTTTCTTCTGGCATTGCATAGTAACTACAGATTTCCACTTATCCTGACGCTGGGACTACTCTGGGCTTTACTCGGCCTCAATATCTATGTCCGCCTCGCTCCTTCAAACAATAGCCTGCGATTTTTATTCTACATCATTATTCACGCAATGTTATATTATATAATTGCCGGCCAGGTCTTTATCTTTTCAATCATAATCATACTCTATGACGTTTTATATCATCGCCGGATTTTACTGCCTTTACTTTATATCATTTTCGCGGGATTGCTGCCTTATATAGGCGCCTCAGCTTTATTCGTTCTACATATTCAAGACGCTTATGTGATGCACTTAACATCATATAATACCTACAGGTTGACATGGCTGTCCTGGGTGTTGTACGCGTTTTTTCCACTTGTTCTTCTGCTGGTCAGGATTTCTCAAAAGAGCACAAACAATCTTTTTGGCAGGTTATTCTCCGGCCGCTCTGTTCCAATTCGACTGATTCAGGGCGTTTTGTTCCTCGTTCTTATTATAATAGCGGCCCGGCATTCATATGACAAAAACGGAAAAGCTTTCCTCATGATCGATCACTATGCAAGATTCGAAGAATGGGAAAAAGTGCTCGATATCGCACAAAAGGGTCTTCCGATTAGCAATGTTGTTCAATGTCAGGTTAATAGAGCATTATATCATACCGGCAATCTATGTGACAAAATGTTCGGCATGACCCAGCTTTTCGGGAGCGACGGGCTTTTCATGGTTGAGAGTATGCGCGGCCAGTTTGCACTTCAATACAGCGATGTATTCTTCGATCTCGGCCTTATAAATGAATCGGAACACTGGGCCTATGAAGCCATAGCCGCCAATGGAGACACAGCCTGGATTCTTCAGCGACTTGCATTGGTATATCTTATGGAAGAAAAGCGAGACATTGCAGAAAAATATTTGACCATGCTGCAAAAAACCATCTGGCATAAGGCATGGGCAACACAATATCATACCTACCTGGCCGACAGTAATGGTTTTTGGGCACATCCACAATATCGATATTTGAAAAGCACTATGCCCGTATCCGATTTCCTTGTCTCGCCTGCCAAACCAGAGCTATGCCTGGAGAAACTATTAGAGAATACAAAGAATAAAATGGCTTTCGAATATTTTATGGCATATTGCCTGTTGGATGGACAGATTGGTAGTTTTATAAAGCACATTCACCGATTGAATTATTTTGACTATCCTAAAATTCCGCGTCATTTTGAAGAAGCTATCCTTATCTACAACCAGCTTACAGGCGGTAAGGGTATTGCTTTGCCGGGGAAAAGAATATCAGAGGAAACCATCCGGAAATTTAACGATTTTAATTCGATTAAGGCAAAGCATAAAAATAATAAAGAAGCAGCATACACGGAACTCAAAAAATACAGAGATACTTACTGGTTTTATGGCTTATACTATTTCAAGCCTAAGGAATAAAATGTCTCAATTAAAGTTTTTCATTATTTTACTTTTTGTCTGCATCGTAGCGATGATAACATACCCCGGCTGCTCAAACAGAAAACCGAATCCTGAAGATTGTACATCCATCGATAGACAGCCGACAATATTTCCGGATTATACCGAGACAATCCTCCCTCCTAATATTGCACCGACCAACTTTATCATCAAAGAAAAGGGCAAGGAATATTATGTTCAAATTTCATCTGAAAAAGGCAGGAATATTGAAATATTCAGCCAATCACCTAACATCAAAATTCCCATAAAGCCCTGGAAAAACCTGTTAAAGCAAAATCGTGAACAGTCCTTGCTTATAACTGTTCTTGTTAAAGACGAGAAGGACAAATGGAGCCGTTACGCTCCGATTGAGAACAAAATTGCAAAGGAAGAAATCAATACGCATTTGGTTTACCGGCTTATGAAACCGCTGTATCAATATTGGGATAAACTGGGCATATATCAACGCGAGTTGAGCAGTTTTGATGAACGTCCCATTGTCTTGAACAGTACGATGGGAAAAAATTGTGTCAATTGCCATTCTTTTCATAATTACAATCCGGACAGAATGATATTTCATATGCGGGCCGGGGCAGTGGGCACTTCAATGATACTTGCGTATGATAACGAAATCCACAAGGTGGATACTTCAACAGCCTTTAATCGCGCCACATCATACAGGTCATGGCACCCGAACGGAAAAGTGATTGCGTTTGCCTTTAATACCGTAAAGCAGATTTTTCATGCCCAGGGTAAAAATCTCGATGTTTACGACAGAGTATCCGACCTTCTCCTTTATAACGTTCAAACCAACACAATTACTACTTCACCGAAAATATCGACCTCCGAACGTATGGAGACATACCCCGAATGGTCGCCTGATGGCAAATATCTATACTTTTGCAGTTCGCCCGGGCTGGATATTTATGACAAGGACGAAGACCCCTTAAAAAAAATGAAATATGATTTGATGCGCATCTCATACGATCTGGAACAAGATACATGGGGACAGATTGAACCTGTCCTGAAGGCAAGTGAACTGGGCTTGAGTATTGCACATCCAAAGCCATCACCTGATGGTAAGCACATCTTGTTCTGCATGTCAGAATACAGTTATTTCCCATTATATATGCCGGATTCAGATTTGTATATTCTTGATACTCAAACAAAAGAATTTCGTAAAGCTGAAAAGATTAACAGCAGCCGGGCGGAAAGTTATCACTGCTGGTCCAGCAACGGACGTTGGATTGTTTTCAGCAGTAAACGTCAGGATGGGATATGCACACATCCATATTTTAGCTATTTTGATTCCAACGGCAATTTCAGCAAACCATTTCTATTGCCGCAGCAAGACCCGGAATATCATCAATCGCGCGTCGTTGTCTATAATATACCGGAATTTGTAAACGGACCTGTCAAGATACCGCCGCAAAAGATTATAAAGGCCGCCTGGTCCAAACAGATAATCAAAGCCAAACTCGACCCTAAGGTAGAAAAAAGATCAGATAATCAAACAGAAGAAACACCTTATAAAACCAGTCCTTAACCGCCGCTGATAAGCAAAAATTCATCCTGCCAAAATACGGCCGTTTCGCAGCTCATCTCAAACCGTAACGAACATCAAAACAAATCATACACTCGAAACGGATTAAGGATACGATGCTCCCGGTTGCCCTATAGAGCCGCATTTTGAAAACCTGATAAAACCCTATCTAAACCCACACTAAAAGCGTACCTTTCGCCGGCGCCAGCGCACGCCAGGGTAAGATTCTGTCAAAAGTCAAGGTAATGGTTGGGACATAATGAATCGCACCAATTGGGAGAGAAATAAGGTAATAGACAGACTGTGCGAAATATTGCACCTTGAACGGCCGGGCACCTTGGCGGCAATGAACTACATTGACTGCAAGGCATCTCCTGGTAAACCAGAAACAGCCCCAAAGCACTCAATATTCTCTTGCGTTTCTGCCTGAATGCTGTACGATTTGTTGGGACTTGGCATAAACTAAACTTTCGGCCAAATGTGCTGTTTGTTGACGCTTTGCTGGAAAATCATACTGCGACCGCAACAAAAGAGGTGACCATGAAAAAGCGAAACGCTTTTACTCTGATCGAATTGCTGGTTGTGATTTCTGTCATTGCCCTGTTATTGGCATTGTTAATCCCTGCTTTGTCCAAGGCTCGTGACCAGGCACGGGGCACGGCCTGCCAGACAAATCTCAAGCAGTGGGCAACTATCGTCGCCATGTACACGATGGATAACAACAACGAGTACTGGATCGAGTACTGTCAAAGGCAGGACCCCGCCGGCACCTGGATGCGGGCTTTAGAGCTGTTGTACGGTAACATGGGAAAATTCCGCACCTGTCCCTCTGCAAACCAGCCATGTTTTCTGGAGGACCCGGTAACCGGAGATCCCAACTGGAGGCGTTATGGCAGCGCCAAGAGAGTCTGGGGACCGGGAATACCTACAAAATATTTCTTTGAAGGCGATTATGGCAGCTACGGCGTCAATCACTGGATCAACACTCTGGAGCCGGGCGATGACGGCTGGCTGAATGCGCCGGAGCTGCATTGGAAAACCGACCTCAGCAAGAACACCAGCAGCATACCCATACTGGGCGATTGTACCTGGTACGGAGGCCAGCCCGCGACTAATCCGGACCCTGCCCACCCCGCGTTTGAAAGTGAGAGTCAACCCCCTCTCATGCGGGATTGGTGGGAGATCAATCCCTCGGCAGCCTGGCCCAGCAGTATGTGCCGCTTCGCCATAGACCGGCATAGCCGGGCCATCAACATGTGCTTTATGGACGGTTCGATGCGGAAGGTCGGATTGTACGACCTGTGGACCTTGAAATGGCACCGAAATGCCCAGCCGAACTATAATGTGATTATCCCCTGGCTGCCGAGATAAACTCTTTATTGTTTAGTCTGCAAAAAAAGTTCTTGGGCAATTCTCTCTCCATAAAGCTCAATGCAATCCTTGTGCCGAACAGGATTGGCACCGTATACTTAATCCGATGTTACACTAAAAATTGTCAAAAATATTCGTATTTTAGCAAAAAATTGACATTTATTCGGACTCGATATAGGCAAAATCAACATTTGTGGTGACAAAATGGAGTCATAATGTCACTTGAAAATCGCAGTGTTTTTCAGCTTTTGAAAGAAATGACTTTTCGAGGAATTCTGGTATTTTTTTACAGCTCTCAACAGCCATATCAACGGGGTATACTAATACATATTCAAGGGATTTTC
>DAOUVA010000413.1 GCA_030667885.1 Phycisphaerae bacterium | reverse complement strand
GTATCATTTTGACAACCATATTGGGGAAAAAACCCGTCGTTGACATACTTGCAGAGATGTTTGAGCCTTCGACAATATTTTCTCTGGTCCGTACTATCGCCGATATTATAACATCGTTATCAGTCATCCCAGAAAGAACATCGAAAACCTCAAGAACTGAAACACCTGCCAACAATAATGTTGACATTGTATTGCAAAACGTTGCAATAAAAGCCTGGGCGAATACCTTTCCAAGCAAAGGCAAACGCAGAATAAGTTTGCTGAAAAAATAATGTCCTTTTTTTGTCTTCTTGAGTACAACGCAGGAAATTATCAGGGTAATAATTGATCCGATGATGTAGATAAGGTTGTAGCGGAGAATATCGTAAAAGGCCATAAATCCTCTTGTAAAGGCCGGCATTTCCCCCCCGAGTGAGTCAAATATGGTTTTGAACCGAGGGACAATAAAAGCCATTATAAATATAATTATCAGGGTAATAAAACACAGTACAAAGATCGGATAAGCTGTGGCCCCTTTAATCTTTTTGGCTAATCTATCGCGGCTGTCAAAATATTTTGCTAAATGACCCAACGCACCTCCCAGATTGCCGCTTGTTTCACCCGCTAAGATTAATGCACGAGACAAGTGGTTGAAAACCTTGGGATATTCCGCAAGACCGTCCGAGAAAGACTCACCTCTCTTAACCTTTTCCGAGAGAGTCTCCAGAATCGGCTGAAGAGTTGAATTTTCCGCATCCTCGGCAATTGTATCCAAAGCTGTTGTAAGAGGAATTCCTCCATCGATCATTGTTGATAACTGCCAGCAGAGTGCTGCAAGGTCCGCTGATTTGACACGTTTGAGGTTGATTACACGCTTCTTTTTTGAGACACTCGCGGTCATCTCATCGACGGAAATCGGCGTAAAACCCTGCTCCTGAAGATAGCTAAGTACATCAGTTGATGAAGCTGCCTGCACAAGACCTTTCTTCTGTTTCCCGTTTGAATCCCGAGCGACATAGTTGTATTTTTTCATATTTCAAACCTTCTCAAAAGAACATCCATCTGTCCGGCTGTCTCTGATTCTGAATATAAGTTTGGGAAGTCACTTGCGCAGTGGGGCTTTGTCCCCCATACAACAAATGCGCAATTTTCTTACCCTCTCACGGCTATATTTTATCGGTGTCTGAAAACATCGAGTTTAATAAAAATCCTTGCCGCCGATAAAAGCATCAGATACTAATCTCATCCTGTGTAAGCTACACTAAGAACCTCTTCGGCGGTTGTTAAACCAGCCAATGCTTTATTTACCCCGCTTTCAAGCAAACCTCCGTATCCTCTTTTGCGTGATGCATCTCTTATCTGCTGCTCGCTGCTACCAGTAACTATCAGATCTCTTATTTCATCATCCATAACCAAAAACTCAAATATGGGTAACCTGCCCAAACAACCTGACCCACCGCAGGCTGCACAGCCTTTGCCGTGATAGAAGACAGGATTCTTTGTCTTCCCGGGATCAATCTTCAAACGCTTAAGGGCCTCCTCGCTTAAGGTTACAGGTTCTTTGCAGTGTTCACAAATTTTTCTGACCAATCGCTGGGCAACTATCAAATTCAGCGACGAAGCCAACAGATATCGCTCTATACCCATATATAGCAATCTGCTTATTGCACTTGGAGCATCATTGGTATGAAACGTGCTCAAAACAAGATGGCCCGTCAAAGATGCCTTTATTGCAATTTCGACTGTTTCCTTGTCCCTAATCTCACCTATTAGAATTATGTCCGGATCCTGTCTTAAAATTGCTCGCAGGCACTTTGCGAAATCGAGTTCAATTTCCGGCTTAATCTGAATCTGGTTAATTCCCCCAAGACGATATTCGACGGGATCCTCAACCGTTGTAATATTTTTGGTCGGGTCCTTGACGTAATTCAAAGCAGAATACAGGGTGGTACTTTTACCACTGCCCGTCGGTCCTGTTACAATCATTATCCCATGCGGCCTCGCCAACATGCCCTTAAACTCTTCGAGAAGTCCAGGCTCAAGTCCAAGCTGCCCCAAATCGTGCTTGACAGCCGAGGCATCCAGTATTCGCATAACAACTTTTTCGCCATATATAGTGGGAATTACCGAGACTCGAACGTCGATATGCCGGCCGGATGTCTTCATTTTGAATCGGCCATCCTGGGGAAGCCTGCGCTCGGCGATATCCATTCTCGCAATAATCTTAATTCGGGCAATTACCGCCGCCTGCATTTTTTTGGCCGGAGGTACCATATCACGGAGTAAACCATCAATTCGCATACGAACCATCATTGTTTTTTCCTGAGGTTCTATATGTACATCACTTGCTCTGCTTTTGACCGCCTGACTCATGAGCAGGTCAACAAATCGAATTACAGGTGCTTTGTTTGCTTCCTCCTCGCCGCTGGTGTCCGATTCCTCGGCATCTTCTGTAAGTATTCCTTCCTCGTCACCTTCTCCCTCTACCAAAGTACGAAGCTGTTGTTCTTCAAGATCCGAACCGTGATAAATCAACTCTATGGCCCTGTTTATTTCACGAGGAGAGCTAATGGCCGGCATAATCTGACGCTTCATTTTCAGTGTTATCGTATCTATAGCGACAACATTAAGCGGATCAGCCATCACTACGACAACTTTATCATCAACTTCGCTTATAGCCACAAGGCAAAATCGCTTGGCGATACTCTCAGGTAACATTCGAGCGACATCCATATCTATCTTGTTCAATTTGTTGGTATCATCCAGGCGGACGTATTCCATCGAAAGGTGCTCAGCCAAAGCAAGGGTCACATCCTCGTGATTGAGTTTCTCAAGCCGTAGCAGTATCTCACCCAGACGCCCCCCTTGCTTGTTTTGCTCGTCCAGAACTTTTTCTAATTCTTCACAAGTTAACAGACCTTTAGAAACAAGCAATTCGCCAAAAGGTAGAGTAGCTTGTGCTTCAGGAATCTTTGAGATGGTTTTTGTCAAGGACATCCGATTACTATTACCTCCACTTCAAATTCGGCTTCTATCTAAGTAAGCAGCAGTTTTTGATTTAAATACAAACAACTCCCTTAATTCTGCTTACAGTGATAGCAAATACCTTCACATATATAGTAGTTTTCGGACAATCCGCAGAGCTAATTTACCTCTATCTCGTAACTCAATGATATAAGACGTAGAACTTCCCTGCATTTATACAGAATGCTTACAACCATGAAACATAATTAAACCCTTGTTAATAAGGGTATTAAGGCAGTAGCAAGCCATAAGAAGGTCAGTTTCCACAGACTATATGGGTGAAAAAAGTGTGCTGCTTTTGTAAATCCGGTTATGGCTTATAGGACAATTCGGCAACGCTTTTTTATCAGAGACAAAACTTCCGTTTCAACTTCGATACAGTCAATACAACCCTCACAACTATAATTAAAAGCATAATTTCCTGTGTTAGTTAACTCTCCATTGTTATTGACATAGTTTAATATCCTTATGCAATCACCGTATATATTTCCTTCCGGTTATATAATTTCTGACGAGCTTTACACTAAAACCTTGACTAAACGGCAGGAACCATTAATATCTGTATCAATTGGAATAATGTTCTCAGGTAAATGTTAAAATAGTAATCCCGCGGATGTGGCGGAATTGGCAGACGCGCAGGCTTCAGGTGCCTGTGGGCTTCGGCTCGTGGAGGTTCGACTCCTCTCATCCGCATTCATTGGCTTTATCGCCAAGAACCGGCGATTGTAGGCCTTTTGCTGAGTTTCTTTACAGACTTCTGTTCCTCTGTAAAGCTAAAGAACACCTGGCAGGAACATATAACGTGTTTTCGAGACATATTCCTTATAGGTTCTGTCCAGCATTAGAATGTTTTCTTCACGCTTAGCTCGCAAATATGAGAAAAGCGCGTGAAGAATAGCTATATAGCAGTTGTGTGGTGAGAAAGCCAACGATATGACCGCCAGATCATAAATCGTATATAGTGAATAAAGCGGATGACGAACAATACCGTACAACAACTCTGTTTTGACACCTCGGTTTGCCGGGACAATTCCGAAAGACCGCCCAAGGTTGATGATGCAAATTGTTGATAGAAAGGCCGTTAGAATCATTACTATGTATGCAGTTGGCATAATATAGGGATAAATCGGTTTTGCCGAGCTTGTATACAGATAGGTGATAAAGGTGCCGCTTATGGCCGCAATCCAGTCCCCAACGTTTCTTGAAGTTAGTTTCGAGGGGCGCCTTAATAAAAAGACCAATGTAATACTCGTGTTTCTAAACAGCAGGGCGATTGACAGTGTCACACACGTCCCGGTAGCCAGACGAGCTATGATGCCGTAAATGTAGAAGGAAAAGAACGATGCAACTGCAATGTTTACGAGCCGGTGCATCAGGTCGGGGCGTTTGGTCCGGATTTTGAGATCAGAAAAATTCAGCATTGGATTATTGAATTAACAAACATTTTTCATACAGATTGCTTACCGGGCTCCCAGGACCCTCTACAATACACTACTTCACTCACTTCGTCAGATTCGTATTGAGACTTTTGGCGATTCTAATTCTGCCCATTTG
>DAOUVA010000259.1 GCA_030667885.1 Phycisphaerae bacterium | reverse complement strand
TCACAGCAGCCGGCGCCTTTTCAGGTATGGCGTCTTCTATTCTTTTTCTCTCCTGGGGCGAAATAGCCGCCACCGAAATGCTTGTTAGCAATAACAAACACCAGATAATTAAAGCTGCCCTGTTACTTTTCAACTTATGCCTCATTTCCTTGTCCTTATTACCTTTTCTTATGTTTTATAAATGCCACGGACTTCGCATAGGCCGCGTTAACATACTGTTCGCTTGTTCATCGTTAATGAATTCTTCCTTTTCCGCATCCCATCTGAGCTTTCTACCCAGTCTCATGGCAATATCATCGATATGGCATATAGTGTCCGAGCGAACCGCCGATTCGATTGGGCATATCGTTTTATTCCGGGTCTTAACGCAATCCAGAAAATTCCGCCGATGATTATTACTTAGAGGCAGATGAATCTCACCCGGCCCGAAAGTTGTTGTCAGAATTGATTTCGGACTTGCTTCGATTCTGTCCCTGCATACGAACACCCACCCTTCGCTCCCTAAGAACAGAATGCCGACGCTTTTATAAAGCGAAAATTGCTCGGCCCGCTTTAAGGCCGTCGCGGTGTTCATATGTATCATTTTAACGCCGTTTGCATATTTATGTTCGACCTCCCACTCGATAGCGGTATCTGCAAGTCCGTCTTTTGGAAATACCCCGGTCCCCTCTATTTCTACCGGTCCGCTATGGTCGGTGCCATTGGCCCACTGCGCGATATCGACGTGATGAATCCCCCACGCGCCGCTCAGCCCGCCAAGAGAATAATCGTAAATGAACGTCCACATCCCCTGTGTCCCCATCGCCCGCGAGGCGCACCGCTGATACGAGTATGGTGACCACTGGGCCGGCCCAAGCCACATGTCATAATCAAATTCTTTTCTGTCCGGCGTCGGCTCCGTCGGCTGGTTCTCACAGTTCATGCTCGGATGCGAGCTTACTATAATAGTATGAAGTTTACCGATTCTTTCATTGCGTACCAGTTCACAGGCTAAGCGGAACCTGTTGTCGCTTCGCTGCTGCGTGCCGAACTGAAATACGACGCCGTAACGATTTATCGTTTCCCGAAGTGCCTTGTCTTCAGTGACACTCATACTCAGGGGCTTTTCATAGTACATATCTTTACGGTTTCGTGCCGCCTCCAGACCTATCAGCGAATGCCAGTGGTCCGGAGTGACAACTGTTACCGCATCGATGTCTGTGCGGGCGAGAATCTCACGAAAATCGTCATAGGTCCTGCATCCCTTATCGCCGTAGTATCCATCGACCCGGTTTTTGGCCTTTTGCCGAAACATTTCCCGAAGGTCACAAACTGCTACGGCCTGGACGTCGTTATAACTCAAAAATGTCCGCAAATGCCCGCCGCCCATACTGCCCACCCCGATAAAGCCCATCACTATCTTTTCACTTGGCGGTACGGCCCCGTTGGCTCCTAATACCGATGATGGCACAATATACGGAAGGCCAATCACCCCGGCGGCGCCAACACCAGCTTTTTTCAGGAACCCGCGACGATTAATCTTCTTCTTGTATTCCCTGCTGCCAATATGTGACATAATAAACCTCCGATGATTATCAGCTTTGTATTATACTTCGTAATGATATACATGAAAAGCCAAAACAATCCCCCGCCAACTCATTCGGTTAGCCTGTGCGGCTTATTTGCACTCACCGATAGAGCCGCAGGCAAAAAAGCTCAGTGTTTTCGCTCTGTCATAACCACCCAAAGTACCCGAAACTCCAAAGATTTCCCTTGACGTCACACAATTAATTTCGTATAAGGTAAAGTTAGGCTTGCCACTGAAACCAGCGGCTCATCTTTTGTGGGCTTCTGAAGGAAGGTGGCATCAAATCACAGAGTAATAAATGCCCCGCGCATGCGTGGCAGATAACGGAGTGAAGGTAGAAAAGCGTTATTCAGCCGTTTTTATATTAATTCTCTTTTTGGAGGAGAAAAGCAATGTTTAAGAAAATTACACTTTCAATTTCTCTTGTCCTGCTGTTGGTACAATTCCAAAGTGCCTCGGCGCAAATAATGTGGAGCGACGGCGGGCCCGACCACCTCTGGAGCACAGTAGCCAACTGGAGTTCGGGCAACTTACCGACCGCCATCGACAGCGTTTCAATCGATGCTCCGGACAATACACATTGCGAAATCCAGGACGGTATTACCGCAGAATGCGAAACACTCAGGCTCGGCAATGCCGTCTCCACAACAAACCTGGACATCAGCGGAGGCTCACTTACAGCAGTCGGGGCCTACATCGGTGTGGATAGTTCATCCGGCCACGGCATCCTGAATATAAGCGGCGGTTTATTTTCCTCCGGGGCATTGCAAATCGGCTGGAGGGGCACCGGCACGCTCAATATGACAGGCGGCAATGTAGAGCTAAGTGGCAACCTGATAGTACCCGGCCTGACAGGCACCGGAACGGTGAACCTCAACGGCGGCACTATCAATGCCTCCGATCTCCGTTTAACTTCCGACTTGGGCTTATTGAATATTACCACCGGCACGCTGGTCCTAAACGGCGATGACACCGAAACAATCCAAACTTACATCGACGACGGCCTGCTTACCGCCTATGAAGGCCAGGGAACACTGAACGTCGATTATGACGTCACTAACCCGGGCAAAACCACCTTGACCGCCATCCCTCTGCTAAAACCCAATCCAATCGACGGAGGTTCATTATCACCCGGCCAGGTCGAGCTGAGCTGGACCTTGCCTGACGAGCTTGTGCCCGGAATGACCGTAACCGTTGACGTTTACTTTACCGACGACCTTGATGCCCTCGAAAACTTTACCGACCCCGATGCCATCAGGATTGTCACTAACCAGGGCGTATCTTCCGTTGTCGTGCAAACTCAGCCGAAGACCCGATACTACTGGGCTATCGATATTTATTACGGTCCCGGTATTCTTCCGGTCTATGGTCCTATCTTTTCTTTTTTCACGGACAATCAGCCGCCCACAGTACAATTCGAGACGGGCCTCCTTACGACCTGGTTGACCGACGGTACCGTTGATGTCAATCTGGATGCGGCTGTCATAGACGATGGTGCTGGGTATTCTGTGGCATGGAGCGTTGTGAGCGAGCCTAACGAAGGAACTACCGTTATCGGTGACACCGCTGCAGAGGATACCGTAGTCAGCCTCAGCGAAACAGGTCAATATGTCTTGCAGCTTGAAGCCGATGACGGCGAGTACACAGGCTCCAATACCATTACTATCAACGTCTTTGCCGACGGCTGTGAAGCAGCAAAGTCACTGCCGGATTTCGAGCTGATACCCGGCGATATCAATGAAGACTGCGTAGTTGATGATCTGGACCTGGCAATATTAGAGGCACACTGGCTTGAAGGTAATGCGTTAGAGGTTAAGCCATAGGATAGTCCTGTTGTCTTTCGAAGTGCCGGTTTCGTAACGGGATGTACGCAAAAGAAAATGTCCCTGCAATCTGTTTGTCTGCCGTAGTACCGGTTTCCTCGGGATGAAGGTGGAAGCTCAGCCGAATGGATTGCACTTGCGGTTTCTCAACTTTTTTACATAAATTATGAGATTTTTCATATTATTTTATGAAAAAAGCCGGTTTTTTCGTTTTTTTTCAGAATCCCTGTCACCTTTTCTTATTTCTCGTTCCTATTATATCGAAATATTAATATATAATACTAGAAGAGATTTTTAGAAGGGATTTTGGAAATGTCGGAAATATCAACTAACGAAATCGAATTGCTGACATCAAGCCGCAATGGCGACACCTCGGCCTTTGAAGATATTGTTAAAAAATATCAGTCTTATATCTGCGCAATCACCTTCAGTGCCACCGGTGATCTCGGAAAAAGTGAAGTACTGGCTCAGGAAACATTCATCAGTGCCTGGAAGGACTTAACACAGCTCAAAGACCTGAATAAATTTCAAAGCTGGCTCGCCGGTATCGCCAGAAACATAATCAAAAACTCATTCAGAAGCCAACAACAGGATATTATAAGTAAAGCTGCTTCCATAGATCAGCTAAAAGAAACCCGAACCGAAGATTCCGGGCCGGCCGAAAGGGTAATAACCAAAGAACAGCAACATGTCGTCCGGCAGGCACTTGAGCAAATTCCTGAGCAATACCGTGAACCACTTGTGCTTTTCTATCGACAGGAGAAATCGGTAAAAATAGTTGCCGAACAAATGAGTTTATCTGAAGATGCCGTAAAGCAGCGTCTTTCACGCGGGCGCAAATTACTAAAAGAACGATTCGCCGCGATGGTCGAAACAACGATCTCTCGTACAGGCCCGGGTAAATCATTTACCTCTGCTGTCATTGTTTCTATTACAGGTATGGCTATAAAAAGTTCCGGAGTTGCCGCAGGTATAACCACCCTGACCGGCGGGATAACTGCTAAGATAATTACAGTAGCTGTCGTAGCTGCTATTGGTCTCGGAACGGTGTTAACTTACAAACACTTCGTTAAGCCGGATAAGGCACCGGACTCATTGCAAACAGAAATAACAATAGAACAGCAAAAAGAACCCGCAGAACAAAAAGACCAGGCGAATACTGTAAAAGAAATTCAGCCTGAGTTTACTGAAGGTTCCCAGGGTACACCCGAAGTACAAAACAAAGAAAAGGAAACTATCGCCCCAATTGAGAAGATGAGCAGATATCGTGGGATTGTCAAAGATGCAGCAGGCAAACCGATTGAAGGAGTAGTTGTTCGAAGATACTGGCATTCTTCTAATTTACCTGAAGGGTGGATGGATGATTTGGAGGCGGTAACCAACACGCAAGGAGAATTTGAGCTTGGCCCGTTACCCGATATTAGCCGGGGGCTAAACATATATAGCGTTCTCTTGTTTGAACATTCTGATTACGGAATAGCCTGGTCAACGACATCTCAGAGGTATTTGTCGGTTACACTCTTAGACTCGTCTGATACTTCCGGCAAAGTAGTTGATGAACAGGGAAACGCAATAGAAGGAGCTGTAGTTATAGCTAAATTACCAAAGTATCATTATGAAAAATATCGTGCGAGGGGCTACTTTGAAATAAATGCCGCTACTACTGATGAGAAGGGAGAATTTGTTTGTACGGACCTCCCGGCTGGTTCGAGGTTTCATGTTAGTGCCCTGAAAAAAGGCTATGAACTTTATGACACGAGCGAAATTTACGAACGAAATAAATATCCCTTTAGAGCGGGGCATAAAGATTTGCTGATTACCCTTAAACCCGGCGGGGCTGTCAAAGGGCAGTTGGTACTGGATGGCAGGCCATATCAAAAAGCTGGAATCGTTGTTAAAGCTGATACGTCGGGCAGACCTATCAGGGACCGTGGACTAACAAATGAGAACGGACAGTTTGAAATTCTTGGCTTGGTAACTACGCGGAAGTATACTTTGACCGTAAATAGTGAATTTTTTGCCGAGATGGGTTTGATTTGCAGGCCGGTTGAGAATATTGACGTAAGTGCGGATGTAAATCCGGTAGTTAAACTGGACTTGCAGAAAGGCATTCCGGTTACAATAAAGGTTGTTGACACGGTAACAGGCCGGAGTCTTGCCAATCTCCCGGTTACAATAGCATTATATGATCCTAATTACCGTCAATTAGAAAAACCCGTGAATATCCGCGTCACATCGGGAAAAACAAATGATACCGGAAAGTATATGGCTAACCTGACTCCGAATTACTATCTGGTAAGAGTTCGTAACTGGCTGGATGTCCCAGATGAAAATTTTAATCAGGATTTTAGAATTACGGATGAGCAAAGCAGCTTTGATGTAACCGTAGCTGTCATATCTAAACCGAAAGTACGCGGCAGGCTTGTTAATTCGGATGGTGAACCAATCCGTGGCTATGTGTGGCTTGGAGCCGTAAGAACTATAACTGATGAACACGGCGATTTTGAAGCTGATGAGCCAGAAGGTAATACCGAGGATATTCGCGCCTGCTATGCATTTGATATAGAGAATAAATTAGGACGTGTTTTTTTTCGGCACAAAGGTGATGATGCTAATGAACTTGAGATTGTACTCGAACCTCTGGCTGGCGTTGTCGGTAGATTGGTTGACCAGAACGGTGAAGCTGTAACGAGTATTCTACCGGGGATTTCGATTGTAAATCCGAACGGCAAGACATATGGGGGGAGATCATCTACAACCATTGAAGATGATGGCAGTTTTAGGATTGAGAGGATTCCGGTGGGAATAGAGATGGTGATTGAAACTGCGTTATGCTCAAATTTGATGGTTGTAAATATCGGATCGTTAGAGGAAGGAAGGATTAGAACCCTGGAAATTGGGCAGTTACAACCGTCAGAGGTTCTGGATGTAGGTGAGGTCTTTGTCAGGCGGGAGACGATACCGGGATTGGAAGATGGTAACATAGATTGGGATGCTGCGTTGTCCGGACTTCTAACGAATGAAAATGGCCGGGTGATGGTAGGCTTCGATATGGTGATTCACTATGGAAGCAGGAGGTTTCACGATGTGACGGATATTAACGGTAG
>DAOUVA010000417.1 GCA_030667885.1 Phycisphaerae bacterium | reverse complement strand
TTTATCTGCATTGGCGTAGTCATACCGTTTGCAATAATCATAGTTGACTTGATTTTCCTTCTGATTGCGGCGGTTAAAGCAAACGACGGTGAGCATTATCGTTATCCTTTGACTATCCGATTCATTAAGTGAAAAGCTCGGGTAATATCCAAGGTTGAATTTGAGGTCGCTTTACTTGCGATTGGGCGGGCAACCACCAATATGCGATTTGTTATCAAACTTTTTATTAGCATGTGTATTATTACTTTGTGCTCGCAGATAGGGCGAAAGCTGCCGAGTTTAGCTGGCCTGATTGCTGTAATGCCCCTGACGGGGCTGATCGTGCTCGTCTGGCTGTATCTGGACAATCCCGGCAATTTTAGCCTGATGACCGAATTTACCAAAGGCGCATTGTGGGGGATTGTGCCGAGTGTTTTATTTTTCCTCGTGGCTTTTTTATGTTTTCAAAAGCGGTTGTCCTTGTGGATTGTGCTCTGCGCAAGTTTTGCGGTATGGATAATCGCAGCGTTTATCCATCAGTTGCTGCTTAAGTAAGTCTGTTCTTACCTTCGATTGAAAACTAATTTAATATCTTTACGATACCGCTGTTTCCGTCCACTTGAATCATCTGGCCGGTCTTGATAATTTTTGTGCCGCTGCCGACATTAACCACGGCGGGAATGCCGTACTCTCTGGCTACGATACTGCCATGTGATATCACTCCACCTTCGTCCATAACTATTGCCGCAGCCGGTACAAAGTAGGGCGTCCAGCCGGGGTCGGTGAACGGTGCAACCAGAATCTCGCCGGCCAGGAGCTGTTCTTCTGTATCGGCCCTTAGAATCACACGAGCCTTGCCGGTGGCAACACCGGGGCTCACCCCCAGGCCGTTCAGCACTTCAGCATGCTCATCTATAGCGTCAGGGGTAAAATTGTCCGGGTCAAATTTTCCAATAACGACACTAGGTGGTGTTACTAAACAGTTCTTATTGTATTCGGTCCGCCGTTCTGTGATAATTCCTTGAATATCAAAGTCCGGTTTATCGTTTACCACCAGAGCTGTTTCATCATGAGTTAAGAAGAAGATATCATCTGTGTTTTTAATCGCGCCCTTTTCTTTAAGCCTTTTGCCGAGTTCATTGAGTAACTTTCGCATGGCTGCGAATAGCTTGATGACTTCGCTTTTGATGTTCTCTCGAAAGACCGAGCCGTTCTGAACGCGGGCAAGTAGATGATTGAATATAATCCGCTTTATTGGATTCTTCAGTTGTTTACGACACTGCTTTTCCAATTGCTGGCGATGTTTTGCTGCTTCTTCAAATTTCTGAACCGGATCTACTTTGTCAATTTGAGTAATATGGCTTCGTACTAATTGCAGGATATAGTCCGGTGTTTCGGACCAGCGTTTGTTGTATAGCTCTAATTCGCCCCGGCAATGGTGGCCGTGCAGAAGCATGAATCTGTTCCACTCCGATAAAAATTCCCTGCCAGAATCTTTCTGAGAGAGCTTACTTTCAATGTCAGGCCAGTTGTTATTTGACATTATGAGGTCTTTAACATCCGCTTTTGAGTTGGCTGTCACGGCCAGTCGCCAAATATCCAGACCCGCAGTTGCATCGACCATACCGCCAACACCTGCCAGCAGTTTTCCAGCTATGTTATTGCCGTCCGGGAACCATTTGGTACATACGAGATCAAGAATTGGGATCGCTATTATAACACTGATTAGATATGGCGCGTTTCCTATTATTTCATTAGTATCATTCATAATTTCCTGACAACACATTACAATTTTTTCGGTTGACTGGCTTTCCGCATCCAATCGGGACCATTTTTCATAATAAGCTCCAGCTTTCTCAAGAATGCCCCGGCCTTTCTCAGGAGTATTGCGGAGTATGCCGACAATCAAAAGAGGGAGTTTCAAGAAGAATTTTAATCGGCTGAATTTTAGATCCGGTAAATCTTCTTCTTGAGCGTTTCGAAGCCACTCAACAGCTTTTTGCAGGCCTTTGTGATTGCCGGTTCCCTCCATGAGATCCAGGTCTTTTGCGCCGGGCAGGTCCCTGAATACGGTGCCCCAGATGTTTTCATTCAAGTAAATTCGCCCTGCGACCAGACCATAAATAGGATGGTCTGTACAGTCCATACAAAGGGTATCGAAGAGCGGATTCATAAAACCCTCAACAAATGCCTCAATTAATGAAAGTGTTGCAGGTGCCACTACATCTGGCATGACTTCTTTTGCAGGATTAGCACACCATATCTGGCGGTCCTCCCATGACTTCTCCGGCGGAAGAGCCGTGATAGGTCGCGACTGGAGGAAGAAGATTTTCTTTCTGCATATCGCCCATTCGATGTCCTGCGGATGGCCGAATTTTGCCTCAATTTTTCGTGCAAATTTAGCTAATCGCTTTACCTGTTGCTTATCCAGACAGCAAACAGTTGACCTCTCCGTCGGAACGGTTTTCTCTTCAACTAAACCGTTCGGCTCAAGTACACATTCGATTTTTTTCTCTGAAATCGTTTGGGAAAGCAGTTTGAGATTGCTTTTGTTGACAATGAATCTGTCGGGTGCCACTTTGCCTGAGACCAGAGCTTCGCCCAGTCCGAAGCAGGCTTCGATTACAATACTGCCGCGTCTGCCGGTGACGGGGTCGGCTGTAAAGATAACGCCGGAGGTATCAGCGGCAATGAGCGACTGAACTATTACGGCCATATTGATTTTAAGGTGGTCAAAACCGTTTGTTTCTCGATACTCATAGGCGCGCCGCGTCCAAAGCGATGCCCAGCATTTCTTTATAGCCTCAAAACAATCTTTTAGACCGACAATGCCCAGATATGTATCATATTGACCTGCGAAGGAATGGTTCGGCAAATCTTCGGCGGTGCCGGATGAGCGGACCGCAACGTGTTTTGCGCCGAGTGTGAGGTAATGATTTTCTATTTTCAGCCGAGTCGTCTCTGACAAAGGAGCCTCGACAATAACCTGTCGGAGATTCGATAAAACAGTGGTTTTAGCTTCGGGATTTGATTCTGCAAGTTCATCGGCTGCCGATTTTATACGGTCGGTAAGTTTGTTCCGCTCTATATGCTCCCGGAAAACCGCCGCTGTAACACAAAAGCCTGGCGGGACTGCAAGGCCTGCTCGGCTCAGACACATGAGACTGGCGGCTTTTGGACCGACTTCTTTTTCATTAATAAGCTGGGTTGTTTCCAGCGGGAAAACTTTGGCCTGACCCATGATAAAGCCCCTTGCAGATAATGATTGTCTGCACTCTTGCAAGATTGGTCCCGGTCGGATATTATAATGTAAAGTGACAGGTAGTGTACAGAAAAAACCGGTTAAGGAGTCCTCCGATGAAACCTCAAATTAATCGACGACAGTTCATCAAATTTCTAAGCGCAGGGGCCGCTTCACTGGCTTTGCCCGGATGCGCCAGTTTTAATGCCGGTGTGGCTAATGAGAAAAAACCGAACTTCATTGTCATATTTTGCGATGATATGGGCTACGGTGATTTAACATGCTACGGCCATCCAACGATTCGCACCCCCAACCTGGACAAGATGGCTGCTGAGGGACAGAAATGGACAAACTTCTATGTCGGGGCCTCGGTCTGTACACCAAGCCGGGCGGCACTGTTGACAGGTAGACTGCCGATTCGCAGCGGAATGTGTAGCGACAGGCGGCGAGTACTGTTTCCTGATTCGGCGGGTGGTCTGCCTAAAAGTGAAGTTACTATCGCCGAAGCCCTGAAGGGCGAAGGTTATGCAACCGCCTGCATCGGAAAATGGCATCTCGGACACCTGAAACAATATCTGCCGACAAATAACGGTTTCGATTCCTACTTTGGCATTCCGTACAGTAACGATATGGACCGCGTCGGCGGAGAAGGACGACAGGCGTTTCTTGAACCGAAGACCGAGTACTTCAATGTTCCGCTTATGCGCGACGAAGAAATCATAGAGCGTCCCGCTAATCAAAACACAATTATAAAGCGCTACACCGAAGAGGCTGTAAAGTTTGTTCGAAAAAGCAAAGACATGCCCTTCTTTCTTTATCTTGCGCACAATCTGCCTCACGTTCCATTGTTCGTCTCGCGAAAGTTCAGGGACAAAAGCCCGCGTGGTCTTTATGGTGATGTAATTGAAGAAATTGACTATGGCGTCGGGCAGATATTAAGCACCCTTCGCCGCGAGGGCCTGGCGGAAAATACGTTTGTAGTCTTCACATCCGACAACGGCCCGTGGCTTATCTTCAACGAGCACGGCGGTTCGGCGGGGCTGCTTAGAGAAGGCAAAGGCTGTACCTTCGAAGGCGGCATGCGTGAGCCCTGCATTATGTGGTGGCCGGGCAAAATCAAGCCCGCTGTTGTGAACGACATGGGTTCGACTATGGATATATATACGACGATCCTGACATTGGCCGAGGCAAAGGTCCCGACCGACCGTGTGGTCGATGGTCTGGACCTGTC
>DAOUVA010000346.1 GCA_030667885.1 Phycisphaerae bacterium | reverse complement strand
GGCTCAGGCGAAAAAACAAACCCAATTCAAAGCCAATAAAGCCAAAAACAAACCCAATTAAAGCCAAAACAAACCCAATTAAAGCCAAAACAAAGCCAAAACAAAGCCAATTCAAACCCAATTTGACGAAAGGCCAAAAATGATACAAAGTGTGTATATACAAAGGATTATGAAGAAAAATGCGGATATGGGCTATGAAAAACAAACCCAATTCAAACCCAATTTCTTAAGGCAAACAATGCTTGCAGATTTTAACGGTCAACTTTTTCTTCGATGCTCGGCCGGCTTGCCTAACTCAAAGGCGGTACAAACGACCTTCAGGGCCATTTCCGCCTGGTCTTCATCAACAGCGCAACTGATGCGAATTTCACTGGTCGTAATCGAATCGATATTAACCTTGGCCTCAGCTAAAGCGCCGAACATCTTCTCGGCCACGCCATAATGGGTTCTCATACCAATGCCTACTACGGAAACTTCTGCAATATCATCACGAACAAAGATGCTGTCACAGTTCACTTCATCTTTGATTTGTTCGGCAGCTTCTTTAGCGGCATCCAAATCCGACAAGTTAATCATAAACGACAGATTCGCCTTTTCCGGACTGATTTCCGTTTGGATAATATCGTTGACAACGACTTTGGCCTTAGACAGATGGGCAAACACCTTTGCGGCGTTGCCGGGAGTGTTATCAATGCCGACAAGACTTATCTTGGCCATATCTTTTTGTACTGTGGCCCCTGAAACTGTTACACCTTCCATTTGCGGTACCTCGTGGGTTATTATTGTCCCGTTACTTTCGTTAATACTGCTTCTAACATGAATCTTTACATCATATTTCTTACCGAATTCGACCGCCCGAGGATGCATAACACCGGCTCCGAAATGTGCCAGCTCGAGCATTTCGTCGTAACTAATCTCATCAATTTTCGCCGCTTCTTTGAATATTCGCGGGTCAGAAGTGTGAATTCCATCAACATCCGTATAGATTTCACACTCCTCGGCTCCGATCGCAGCGGCCAGCGCAACCGCGGTTGTATCCGAGCCGCCTCTGCCGAGTGTCGTTATATTTTCATCCTTATCTATACCCTGAAAACCCGCGACAATAACAATTTTGCCTTTATCCAGTTGTTTATGAATTCGCTCGGCACCAATACTTTGTATCCGTGCCTTTGTGTGGGAGCTATCGGTCATCATTCGTATTTGGCCGCCTGTAAAGCTTATGGCATCATAACCCATAGCCTCAAGAGCCATCGCAAAAAGTGATACTGTTTGCTGCTCGCCCGTACTGAGCAATTGGTCCATCTCGCGTTTAGGCGGATTAGGATTAAGCTCCAGGGCGTCAGCGACGAGCTGGTCGGTCTGTTTGCCGCGTGCCGACGCTACTACCACTACCCCATAGCCGTTCTCCACAGCTTTGATTACACGCCTGGCGGCATTGCGTATCTTCGGAGCATCCGCAACCGAAGTACCACCAAATTTTTGTACAATTATTTTCATTTCCAACCTGTTAAAAATTTACATTTGCTGCAACAGTTTATTGAATTCGGCTTGGATGGTCAAGAAACTTTAGCTTTTCAAGAAATACTCCATCAGCTCAAAACCATTGTCTATTCTGAATCCTGACTTTGCCGCGTTAGTCTCGCTAAAAGCAGTATGTAAAATCCCACTGATATTATCACCCGCCATAGCAAATGGGACCGGCTCATTTGAGTGAGCACAGGTTCGGACAGGAGTAGGATGGTCCGGCATTACAAGCATTCGCCAGCTTTCATAACCTTGGAGCGCCTCAAACACAGGAGTTACGATATATTTATCTATCTGCTCGATAGCCTTTTTCTTCATCTCGGCATCGCCGCTGTGAGAGGCTTCATCAGGCGCTTCTATATGGATAAAAACAATATCATATTCACGCAGAGCCTCTATTGCAGCAGAAGCTTTGCCCTGATAATTTGTGTCGATAAAACCGGTTGCACCAGGCACATCTATCAAATCAAAGCCTATAAGCTTCGATAAACCTTTTACGAGGTCAACGGCGGCGATTGTAGCACCTTTAAGTCCGAACCGTTTTTTGAAATGCTCCATTTGGGCTCTTTTACCTTGTCCCCAAAGCCAGATGGAGCTTACCTGATTTTCGCCCAAATCTCTTCTGACTTTGTTAATATCGTGACCGGTAAAAAGCTGCTGCGAACGTGCCATCAAATCGACAAGCAAATCAGCACCTTTGCCACGAGGCAAAATCTTATTTATCGCAGTGCCTATATAGTCATGCGGCGGATATGTCTTAACGTCGAAATCAAGATTTTTGAAGACAATAAGGTGCCGATAGCTGACACCTGTATGAAACCGAATTTGCTCATTACCAAGCTGTTCATCCAATTCTTTTATCAGTTTGCCGGCTTCTGCGGTAGAGATGTGGCCGGCACTGTGATCCGCCATTTCCCCATCGGCAATAGTAATCAGATTGCATCTGAAAACCCAGTCTTCCAATGACAGCTTGATATTACGTGCCTCGGCCTCAATCGGCGCCCGGCCCGTATAATATCGCTTCGGGTCGTAACCTAACAGGCTCATTTGAGCTACATCGCTACCGGCTTCCATACCTAATGGAACCGTCCGGGCAAGACCCTGTCTGCCTAATGTGCTGATTTTGTCCATACCTGGGGTATTGGCAGCTTCAAGCACTGTCTTATTACCGAACTGCTCCAGCGGTTCGTCCGCTGCACCATCAGGAATTACTATTACGTATTTAGTCACTAATCTTTGTCCTCTGGAATATCTACAATTCTAATGCAAACCGGCTTTCCGCCAATAACATCAAGCTTCTCCATATCTTCCAAGGCGGCCGTAATGTTTTCCTGCCGGGTAGGATGAGTTGTAATTACTACAGGTACAGTATTGTCCGGCCCGATACCTTCATGCTGGAGCGCGCCGGATATACTTATATGATTATCGGCAAGCACTTTACTCCACTTAGCTATTACACCCGGCTGGTCTTTGCACATTATCCTGATATAAAACCTGCTTACAAGATTATCTATTTTTTCTATCAACGGTTCTGTCCTGCTTCTTGGCTGCAAAAACAAATGGCGAAAAGTCGTACCTGAATTACCAAGAGCAACATCAATGATATCGGCAACAACGGCGCTTGCGGTTGGCATCATTCCTGCACCACGGCCGTAGTACATCACTTGCCCGACGGCACTGCCGAATATGCTGACAGCATTAAACGAACCACTCACACGTGCAAGCGGATTATCCTTGGCAATAAAGGACGGATGCACTCTTAGTGAGATTCTGTTTTGCTGGTCTTTTTGTCCAATAGCCAACAATTTGAGACAGTAACCCATTTCACCACCGTTATGAATATCGTCTCTCGAAATTGCTTCGATGCCCTCGACAAATATGTCATCGAGCGTGATTTCAGATCCGAAAGCAATAGAAGAAAGAATAGCCAATTTATGTGCGCTGTCCCCGCCGCTGATATCCAGCGTGGGATCAGCCTCGGCATAACCCTTTTCCTGTGCCTGGGCCAGAGCCTCTGAGAATTCCTCACCTTTCGTAGTCATATTTGAGAGGATATAATTGCAGGTCCCGTTGACGATACCGTACATTGCAGTGATATTATTTGCAGCCAATCCCGTTCGAATAGCCGAAACAATGGGAATACCTCCGGCACAACTGGCTTCAAATGCTATACAACGATTATTCTTGTGAGCGGCTCTGTAAAGTTCGTTGCCGCATTCAGCCAATAAGGCCTTGTTGGCTGTAACTACATCCTTGCCAGCGGCAAGCATTTTGAGTTGGACCTGTTTTGCTATATCGGTTCCGCCTATCATCTCAATGCCTATCTGAATAGTGTCATCGTTCAACAACCTATTCAGATCATCGGTGAGGATACCCTCGGGCAGCTTGACCGGACGTGGGGATTTTGTGTCAATATCGACGACACATGCCAGTTGAAGGCGAAGGCCGGTTTTAGCCGCTATCGAATCCGCATCCTCAAGTATCAGCTTTGCAACGCCGCTGCCTACGGTGCCAAAACCAACAAGTCCAACTTTTACGACTTTCTCTGCCATAATCTCTTATCTCGTATTTTTTGCTTCGTAACTTAAACCGCCACAGGCGGATTAAACCTTGTATTCTATGAATTCCATGGCCAATAGTCAACTCGCTTATTTCCTCATCTTTATCTTAACACAATTGTTATATTATACACATGTTGTAAATTATTTTTGACTTTAAAAACCCAATAACAAGCCAAAAAGAGCATTTTTTGTTATCTAAATATGTTTTATCAGGAAATTTCAAAATTTGGGCTTTACCCTTTACCAAAAAATCATTAATTTGCCTTTAGTTCATGGATATGATATTTGAAAAAAAGCCCCGAAGGGACATTCGAATAGATCCAACGGGGCTATATGTTGGGGAGTTGGCAGAGAGGTTTATAGCGTTGCTCTGATAAAGCAATGTAGGCTAAAACCTACCGGGGGTTCGAATCCCCCACTCCCCGATTATATTATATATATTTCGTAATTTTATGGAGTGAAAATTAGCCTCTAATACACATCCTCTAAGAATGACGATAAAATATTATCGTTTAAAACCAACAACCGTTCTCTACACACCAAACACAAATTATTATAACGTAGGATTAATGTCAATACGAAAAACATAGAAAAACATAGTAAAACATAGAAATTCCACGAAATTCCACGAAATTCCACGAAAAACAGCGATAATATTTAATAATATTTAATAATATTTAACAATATTTAATAATCTTTTAGAATCTTTTAGAATCTTTTAGAATCTTTTAGATTATTTAATAATCTTTTATAATATTTAAAAAACGGAGCGAGCCCATGAATGTTTTGCAATAAGCGGGTCCTCGCTCCTTATTTGAAGTGCTATATATAACAGAGGCAGAGAAACACACTTTCGTGCGTTGCCTACACTCTGCCCCTGTATTAAGCCACTAAATGTAGGCTCTTATATATTATCAAGATACTCAGGGCTACCGCATCTAAATTTTTCGAATGCTATTCAATATAACTGATTTGTTTTCAACATGTTATGACACATTATCTGGTGAATTATTTTTATTTGGTTTTTTTGAAGAAGATTTTAATCACCAACGAACAGGGTAGATTGTCTCAAAACAGACTTTAGGGACGATTTATTTTGCAATTTGACAGCAGAACCGCATTTTTGGCCTAAATTAGATGCGGTAGCCCTGGCTATCCATATCTGAGTCTTGACAGCGTTGATTGATGTGCCGAAAAATGACTTTATTCGCAAGTGCTGTTTGACCCACTTGAAGAAAAGTTCGATCTGCC
>DAOUVA010000063.1 GCA_030667885.1 Phycisphaerae bacterium | reverse complement strand
CTCTCGACAAATCGAGATACAGGTCCCGATTGAGGGCAGAGAGTTTCTTTTCAGATAGCGTGTATGCAATTGAGCCGTTCACCAACATGCTTAATCCATCGAACGTTGCGATTTTGTACTGCGTGTCAACGTCGGCGGCGTTAAGCTCTTTCGAACCGCGGCCGGGCCCGGTGACAAGCACGTCCTGTGTCAACAGTGCGAAGGTTCCGCCGGCACTGGGTAGTTGTCCCAGCAACCTGCCGTCTGTACGGGCAAAAATCGCCGGATTTGTTCGTCCTGTCGGAACATACAACTGCTTGTCCGATGCTAACATATAACCCTGCGGTGAGACATCGACCTTCTGCTTCCATTTCACCGAACCGTCTTCGGCATCGAGCGCCAGCAGGAACGTTTGCTGATTGGGGAACAAGCCGGCGGTGCTGTACAGATTTCCTTTGTCTATTAATATGCCCGTTCGTACCGGCCAATTTGATATTATTCGTTCATTACCAGGAATCATACGCTCGTCGTCGGCTGCCTTGTACTTCCATATAAGTGAGCCGTTATCACGCGAGAGGCAATAGACATAGCCGTCGTCAGAGCCGGCGTACACCTTGTTGCCCGATACGGAAGGGGCCAGCCGGACAGGTGCTTGTGTGAAGAACGTCCAGCGTTCCTGCCCGGTCCGTGCGTCCAGCGCATAGATTTTATCATCCGCCGATGAGCCGAAGAATACCATGTCACCGGCTCCGACTACATGGAATGCCCGGTCATAAGCTGCTGTGGCCCTGAGGTTGTAGTGACGGTGCCAGAAATCCTGCTTCGCCGGGAGCGGCCATGCAGGCTGCGGCTGATGCGCCGATTTGAACACCCAGGATTCGCTAAGGGGCGGTTGAAGCTGCTCGGAAGTAACACCGCTCCTTTGGTTGTCGTGCATAAAGGTAGGCCAGTCTTTGGCTTTGGTGATTCCGGGATTAACAAAAACTACTGGGAAAAGGACAAGTAAAGAAATGTATTTGTACATCTGATGCTCCTCATTTCAAGACACTTGAGAATTCGGTAAAGCTCTGTTTTTGATAAGATAACAAATTAGAATTGAAAACGCCAGTATTTTGCCTGTTGCTGAGCCTGTTTTTGTCCGAACCGACCTTACTTGTGATTTTATGGATTGACGGCTCCGGGCGATGGCGCAGAGGCTGTCCAGTTGTAAGGGTCGTTGCCGTAGTTTTGGCCGGACACGCGGGACAAAGACACCCAGCCGTCGTTCGGGGCTGTCGGCCAGTGGTCAATGCTGTCGGGGGAATTCTCAGGATGAGAACCATCACTATAACTTACCCTGTCAACGCGAATGTAATAAAGTGTGCCGGATTCGTCCACGTCACCCGGCATCGAAAGCTCCAGTCTCTCGCCAGCGTTGTTCAAGCTGCCGCTGTAAGGACCAACAATCTTCTCAGCAGGAACTGCGGGATACCGCCAGGCAAATGCCTCCGGATATTTGACCACCAATAAATATCCGCCGGAAGGTATCGTAACGGGAACATCAGCCGGGAATGTGAAATCAATACCGTCGGTAAACTTCCACGGCTGAGCTTTATCGTCACTATATAAGGTTACAGGCTCGGCACTGATGTTCTGAAGCTCAACATATTCATACTGGTCGTTAGTATATGAGCCGCCAACGGGCCAGGATGGGTTGTACATAATCTCATTGATGACTATCGGGCCGACCTTCGGATAGGCATTTTCAGAACCGGGCGTATTCTCAGACATGGGTACAAAGTTATAGTTGCCGGTACTGGGCTTGTAGTAACGTCCAAAAGATACGCCGGTCTCTGAGCCGCCGAAATCCTCAACCTGTCTATAGCCTGTCAAAAGACCACCTTCGGCGGAGCTTAGATACAGCCGTTCACCGTTCTCACTCAAAGAAAAGGTCTGATAAGAGCCCGGGGCAGCTATGTTCCTGAAATGCTGGTCTTCGTAGAAAACAATATATCCATCAGGAGCAATTACTGTTCCCGGGTCAATCCGGTATTTGCCTAAATCAGAACTGCTGTCACTGAGGAACCAGCCGCCAATATCTATTGCAGTTCCGGTGGTATTATGCAGCTCTATCCAGTCCGCGGCATCGGCATGTGAATGAGCTAATACTTCGTTAATAACCACCGCGTCGGGATTGGGGAGAATACCACTGTCATCTTCGCCCGGCGAACCGCTGAGATATGCACTTGCACGCCAGGAGTCTTTCTCATTCCAATCGTATGGATCGGTGTTAGTAGGGTTAATTATTGTCAGAGAGAAACCGTCTCCATCGGTAATAGAGCGCCAGCCGTCTTTGTAGTCAAAGTCCAGAATGGTTTGGCCTATAGCATCTTCTATCTTTATTCGTTCTCCCGCGTCATTTAATCTACCGGTATATTGGCCGGCTATATTAAGGGCTGTACCGTATCTTGTTTCGAAAGCTTCTCTGTCCTGAACTACTACGATATATTCGTTGGATGCAAGCTCGATACTCGGGAAGGTAAAATCAATTCCGTTTGTGAATTTAGCCAAATTCAGATTAATCGTTTCTGGCCCAATGTTTTGAAGCTCAATATATTCGGTGCTCGGATTATATGGATTATACATAATCTCTATGATGCGCAAGTTTTCCGCTAATGGGTCTATAGCAAAGATCGCTTCGTTCAACGAACTCCACATGTCGCCTCTAAATATGCTCGCCTTGACGTGGGTACTTTGGTCCAGAGTGACTGGCCCGGTATATTGAAATACATTAGGCAAAGAACCGCCATCACCCGAAGAAATACTTTTGTCGGCGGTTAGCTCTGCAGAGATGAGAAAATCAGAATCCACAGTGGTTGAATTCAGGCCCTGGATGGCTAAGATATTGTTATCAGGTTTAATCGCGTCGAGGAAAGCAGAGATGTTTATGCTCTCAAAGATAACGGCCTCAGAGTCGGAGTGGGTGCCATCGGCGCTGGAATTCCACTCGGGCGTACCAGTAAAATTGCGTCTGGCAACCTCGACACCGTTGATGTATGCGATGAAGCCATCATCGTAGCGGATTTTGAGCACCATAAAATCAAAGTTTCCGAAGCTACCGTCAAGAGTAAACGGGATGCGGATGTAACATGTAGCATTTCTTCTGGCCATCTGGCCACCGACATCAAGGCTGATGAGGTTTTCATAACCTAAGCCCCTTTCGTATCCTATTCCGCCCGGCCTTCCGAGACTAACCGGCCAGGCTAAGTCGTCGAAGGGATCGGAACCTTTCCAGTTGTCGTTGACAGGGCCCATCGGCACAAACGCTCGCTTAGTGTCACTTTCGCCAACAAGAGTGGTACTGAATGTTTCGCCCGGTTCGATTATTGTCAGACGCGGGTCGGAACCATCGAGAGTGTAATATATTGTGCCAAACAAAGCAGACATTGTAAGATTAAATCCCTGATCAACCTGACCGGCCTGCCGGCTGAAGAGTGGCGGAGCAAAGGCATATTCAGCTCCGATTTGAGTATCCATCCAGGTCAATCGCTCTTGGAGCCAACCCTTCATCCAGTCGATTTCCTCCTGATAAGTCTGAGCGATAAACCAGTTCGGCCAAACATAAGTACCAAGAATAGCCCAGCGGTCAAAGTTGCGGACCTGTGCTTCACCGAGCAGCTCGACGATATCATCAATGTCCTGAAGCAACATACCCGTATCAAACATATTTTGGCGCAGAACAAACCACCTGTCGGCGTAGCGCAACTGAAACTTCGGATCTTCAAATAGGCGACGCCACCAGGGATAGTCACCGGCACTAATCAGGTCGTAGTACCATCCAGTGGGTATCCAGCCATCAAGGTAATCGGCATTTCCGAGTGACAAGTTGTAATCCCAGACAGGCCCCATATTCAACTTGCCGCCTCTGTCCTTGAACATATAGGTACTAAGGCGAAAGCCATCGATATTTTTAGTAAGCTCAACAAGAATGTGTGTGTTAATAAATGAATCGACATCTATATACTTTGCATATCCATCGATGGGATCTGTAAAGTTCGGTCCGTACAGCACAGCCTCAAACTCATTGATATAGCCCTTGATCCAATTCATCTGCTCTTGTGTGATTTCTGCTTTTTCCGGCTCCAAATGTATAAGACTCAGCCCTCTGCTGGTACTAAATGTTAGATCGCCCGGATCGAGTTTGTCTTTCTTGATAATGTATCCGCCGGTTATTTGAGGCTCAGCGTTATCAGATGGTTCGAGTTTTGTGATGTTGACACGATTTTTACCCAGTTTAATCTTTTCCATGAGTATGTACACACCCACATAATCATCCATGGAAACTCCCTGGCCATTGATGTTCAGGAACAACTCGATATACCGTGTGCGGACTGCATATTGACCCATATCATTGCTCCACTTATAGGTCAGAAAATTACGCATTAGTGATTTGTCCGAATAGGGAGCAGAGAGAACCCAGTCTGATTCAGCGGGAAAACCAAGAATAGAAACATCTTTGTCCGCATTATTTTCGTCTAAAGTTTCAAAGTGATACTGCTTTTTGGCAAAACCTTCTGAGCTTTTGCCACGAATATTAAGGCCAGCTTTACCCATGAAGTCCGGCTTATTGGTCAATCGGGCCCTGCCGCGGCTTTTATTATCGATGAAGCCAGCAAAAGTCAACGTCTGAGTCTCGGTCGTTTGGCCAACACCTTTACCAAACGTATCAATGACGGCGATGGGCAAGTTAGAACTGAAATTTTGGATATCCGGATCAAGAAAGACGTAAGCCTTTGTCTTGACATTTGAGAGCTTCCAGCCCGGCTTAATTGCCTTGGCCCGCAGATGTGTGGTCGTTGTGATTAGAATAGGATCGGTATAGAGCATACCACTCGGGGCCCTCCCACGACCGGTAGTATTATACGGCTCACTGCCATCGAGCGTGTAATATATTACTGCACCTTTGGTTTCGGTGGCAAGTGTAACAGAGAAAGGCGTGGTATAAAAACCGTGTTCATAGCTGAATTTCGGGTCATCAACAAGACCCAAATATCCGCCGGCATTTTCATCCCCCGGCGTAGGATCAGCAATGAAACGCCAAACATCATTAGCATCGGGATAGCGGCCGTAGGAAATATCAGTGGTCTGGTCGAGAAAGATAACGCTGTCAATCAGAGTACTGCCATCTGTATCGAACAGGCCGATTTCCTCACCGCCGGCGCTTAGCCTGAAATTGGCATGCAGTCCTTCGTCGGCGGTGTCGTTGTCCGCCCATATCAATAGAAAGCCACCTGCGGGTATGACAGTTGCATTAGGATTGTCATCTGGAATTCGCCACTTATCAGGAACAGAGAGGTTATCCGTCAAGTACATACCAGCCAGATCAATAGGGTCAGAACCATAATTATAGATTTCAATCCAGTCATCATATTGATCCTGTGGGTCCAGGGCGGAGCTGTTGTTGGAAGCTACGAACTCATTTATTACCAAAGGAATGCCGGATTGCTGCCACTGGTCAGCCTGCAAAGTTAAATCAGACATATTGGCCGTATCATCATTGAGGTCATTAACGGGATAAGCCGCCTTTGCAGAGCTAACCAATAATAGTGATAATAACAAAACAAGTAATGAGATTGATAACAAACAGCGCATATTAACCAAGCCCTTCCTCGTTGATATTTTAAACCACGGCTTGCGATTTAATCTTCATAGCTTATTAACCTCATTATTCTACCATATAAAGAGCTATAAAGTCAATATCTTTTGCTCATACGATTACCTGCTGTCAGATACAATGGTGAGAAAATTTCTCGAAAGTGAGAAAGAAACTATCGTGCAATTAAAAGGAGCCTATACCTAAGTGGTATAGGCCCCGAATTTGTAATATCAAGCATGCAATTTGTTCATTCCTGCTTGTAAGCTTACGGTGCTTCAGGCTCCTGTATATACAAACGAATATCATCGAAGAACATCATACCTGTACCGCCAGCTACAGGATTGCTTCTGTTGCCAAGACCAAGAGTGATCGAATTTACATTGGCAAGGTTCACACCCTGGTCTGCGAATAACTGAAGGTCAATATCCCATTGAGTCAAGGAGTCTATCAGTGCCGCATCAGGATTATCATTAGTGACCACCGCGCTGTTATTGAGAACAACATACATAGTCTCGGCAGCGTTGTCCGCTTTGCCTGCGTACCAAATCGTCAGCGCATTGACGCCTTTCTCGGTCCAGTCACGCGGGTCAGTCAACGTCAAAGTCGCCTCAGATATCCCAACAGCGTTGTCGTATGCAAATGGCATCGACTGATTGCCACTGTGAACATTAGTCTGCTCGGCAAAAGGAGCATCAGGATAACCAACGACAGAACCATTTGCTGCCGGGTTGTCGAATCCGTCCACCCAGGCAAGATATATCCTGTTGCTCCCCGGTTCACCTTCATCAAGGTTATTGTAGCTCTCAATATCATCCACGACAAGGAAATTGGCCGTTCTAAAGCTCCATACCGGGCCTATCCACGGACTGTCAGCGTTGGCATTATTGACCTCATCAATCCGCCAGTAGTAAGTAGTATCCCACTCGAGTTTTCCGGGATCATAGCTTTCAGAGCCAAGGTTGCCACTGCTTTTTAACTCCAGAGAGGCTGCATCGGCGCCAAAATAGACTTCATGTGAAGCACCGAAGCCCGGTGCCCATGTAAGAACAGGTGTTTGTGTGACATCCACAGCGCCGTTAGACGGTTTCGGGCTACCGACGGCGCCCTGAGTTGTAAAGCTCCAGACATCGCCCTTATAAGTGGTAACAGCATCAAACTCGTCAACCCGCCAGTAGTAAGTGTTAGCCAATTCAAGCGGACCGGGAGTATAGGTTGTAAGTCCCTGAGGAAGCCCACCGGAGGCATTGTCCACATCATCAAAATTATCGCCAAAATATATAGTGTGCAGTTTCGCACCATAACCTACTGTCCATTCAAGAACCACCTCCGGGTCAACAGACTCGCCGCCATCAGCCGGATTGGGATTGTAGGCGGTCTTGGGCGGAACTGTAAAGCTCCAGATATCGCCTTTGCGTATCGTACCATCGTCTTCAACCTCATCAATCCGCCAGTAGTATGTCGTACCCGGAATAAGACCATCCGGATAAGGAAATCCGGGGAAACCGACTACGAGAAATATATCTGGCTGGTTGCCCACAAATGTTTCGCCAGCGCCATCGTTGACATTATCATAATTTTCACCAAAGTACACATCGTGCGAAGCCGCTGATTCTGCCGGCGACCAGCCCAAGCTTGCCCATGTATCCTCATGGAAGGCACCATCAGCCGGTGTGGGATTGTAGGCTTTTCCCGTCGCTCTGGCTGTCAATGTGGTCTTCCCGGGATTTCTGACATCATAGTCCAGACTGTTAAGGCCCCCGCCACCATAGAAAACAATCTGTCCTGCTTCGATAAATCCGCTGATTATCTCCGTCTGATCACCCTCTAACACTAATGTACCATCGCCAACATCTATCAGGCCGTTTGCATTCATTTCAAGGGGACTGCCAACATTAACAGTACCACCGTTAAGGTATAATTGTCCTGCCGCTCCACTACCTGTCGGGATTATTAATTCTCCACAGGTAACTGTACCACCTGTCATATTCCAGGTACCTGAACCACCGCCCCATCCAAGCTCGAACTCGTTAGTAACCGTTATGGTACCGCCACTCATATTAAATGTGCCGTGGGAACCGGCTCCATCACCCCACCAAATGTAATCTCCTATCTCAAGAGTTCCGCCCGTCATCGTCATCGTAGGTTCACCAGCCACTTCGCATAACAAGCCCGTAATTTTCGCATCAATTCCGTCCCGAATAATCGGGCCGTTTGGAGCTTTTGCGGCCGGCACATCGACAAAGATTTCATCCCCGGAGCCGGGGACTTTATTGGAATCCCAGTTAGCCGGATTGTTCCAGAAATTGTCACCGCCACTACCAGTCCAATGTACGTCCGCGGCGTTACTGACAGAACCAAGAACTAAAACAACAAATACCAAATACGTCAATTTTCTACACATAATTAGTCCTCCTTCATTTAAATATGAAAACTGAATGTCTATAGAAATGAAAACACATTAATCCCACGAAATATTATTCCTCCTGAAGTTCTGTGTCCATGCACAACAAATCCTCCTCAATAGGAAAGCTGCATAATTTCCCAATAATAAGAAATTGAAATCAATATAACCTATTAACTTACTTATACCAAATTTCCGTTTATCCTGTCAAACGAAATCTTAAAAAACTTACAAACGCGAGTAGTTAGCATTTGCAGGCGTGTGCTATGGAGATTGAGAGAATTATTAAAGAAGAAACGAATCAGCTATGGCGGCAAAATCCGTGAGAACACATTCATAGTGTTGGCACTGTCAAGACAGATGTGTTATTATCACGCGACTGAGAGACCTAATATAAATACTGATAAAACAGCAACATCGGTTTGTTAGGAGACTATAGATGGCCTGGCCGGACATTGTAATAATTATTGGCTATTTTGTTATCGTGCTGAGTTTGGGTGTGTATTTCAGCAGGTATATGAAATCGCAAAAGGATTTTTTCCTTGCCGGGAAAAATATGCCATGGTGGATAGCGGCCTGTTCCTTGCAGGCAACAGACATAGGCCCGGAAACTTATATAGGTGTTACAGGAATAGTCGCGACCGGTGGATTGGCGTGGTTGAACTATGATTGGCTGCCTGCTTGTGCCATACCGTGTATAATCTCAGCGTGGTTTTTTATCAGGCATTATTGGAGAAGCGGAGTCTATACAATACCTGAATTCATGGAAAGAAGATACGACTCTTCGATGAGGGCACTATGGGGGATATTATTCGTTTTAGTAAGGACACTCACCCTGGGTATCGTACTCTATACGATGTCGCTGCCAATGTCATTGATTATCGGGTGGCCTTCGTGGGTGTCGTTACTCGTAGCCGCTGGTGTGACAGGTGCATATTGCTTCATGGGCGGCCTTAAAGGCGTTATGATTACTGATGTTCTTCAATTTATCATTATGATCGTCTGCGCGACAGGGTTAGTCTTTTTTTCTATGCGGGCAGTTGGAGGGTGGGCTGGTCTTCGTGAAGCACTGGCTGATTCCCCACAAATGTTTCACGTAGTATTGAGCAGGGCCGAAGGCACTCCAGACACATGGTGGGGAGCTATGTTCATAGGCTCTCTCTCTCTGGGTTTGGCGTACTGGTGTACAGACCAAAACACACTGCAAAGGACTTTTGCCTGTAAAACAGTTGAAGATTCCAGAACCGCATTGGTGGTTGGAAGCATTATGAAGTTCCCAATGACATTTATCTGGGGGCTTGTCGGCCTTTGTGCAGCCGTACTATTCAAGGATATAATTGCGGAAAATCCAGATAATGCTATGCCGAAAGTCGTTACTACTTTGCTTCCGGTCGGCACTGCCGGTGCCGCGATTACCGCACTTTATGCAGCGGGAATGTCATCCTGCGATTCATTATTGACTTCCATGTCTACAGTTTTAACCAGAGACATATATCAGAGGTTTTTAGTTAAGAATAAACCGGATATGCATTATGTCTGGGCTGGGAGAGCATTTATAATTTTACTTTTGATTTGCGGCACACTATTCGCAACCGTGGTTTTTCCCGTTTTTGGTGCAGCGTACGTTGCATGGCAGTCTGTGCTTTCGTATATTCAATTCCCATTGTTCGTAACCCTGGCACTTGGGATATTTTACAAAAGGGCAACCGCCCTGCCGGCTTTTGTCGGTTTGCTGGCAGGTTCAATATCTGCCTTCATTCTGGACAGGTTCATCGGCCCTCAGATAACGCCATACTGGTGGTCATTTGTATGGGCCGGATGGGCGGGAGGAATCATAACGGCAGTAATTACCATTGGCGGCAGCCATTTTACCGAACCATACGCAGAAGAAAAATTAAAGGGGCTCTGCTGGGGAACTATAGAAGAAAAGGAAGAAGAAAAACCAAAACTGATAATGGATTGGCGCCTCTGGAGCGTCGTATCTTTAGCGATTGGAGTATCGCTGACATTAATCTTCTGGCTGGTTTTATAGGTGATAATATGGAAGAAATGAATCAAAGAAAAGTGTTGGGAATAAGCTTACTGGCATTTGCCATACTCATGCTTACAGTTTGCTTTATATATCAAATAATCACACCATCTGTAAAATTCGTAAATATATGGTTTTCGTATCTTGTTGGAACAGTTCTTTTAGCGATAGGATTGTTAATGGCTTTCGTAAAAAACGCTGATTAAAATCTTCGTTCAGGAATTCTTATAACAAAGTTTTCAATTCTGCATAGTTTTTTCAAAACGAAGGTGACTTCCGGGCAGAGGTTCTTCGTCCAATGATACAGTAAGATATGCCAATAGTATGATGAGAACCGGAATCAGCAGCCAGCTTATCCAATGCCGCACGCCGGGTCTCCAAAAATAATCGGATTCAGCCAGTTGCTGTTCAGGCTTGCAGCCGGGCTTGCCGGATAAACTCAACACAATCAGAGAACAAATCCCACCAGTTATCCAGAATGTAGCGTGTACAAAGAATACTCCTTTGCGAGCCATTGACGGGAAGGCCTGCACAAAAGCGCCTACAACAGCAACCCAAAGAATAATTAGGAACAACAATTGGCCCCTTCCGAACGCGCTGGATGGCGCCAAAGGTAATTCCTGACGACGATGCCGGACGATTGCTATTAACGCCATTGCAGAAAGTAAAAATCCAACAAGAAGAAACCACCACTGGATTGGGATGCCAAAAAAGTGTTCTGGAATGTGCTTCCCATTGGCCCAGTTTCTAACATTTTTGTACAGGTTGCTCCACATCATTATAATTAACAAAAATACCAGCCCCACGGTATTCAGGTTTCCACTACTTTTATCTTCCTCCGGTGGAGTCAGGCTTCGACGTACACATCCAAGAAAAGCCAAACCTACTCCTATTCCCATAATCAAACCGAAAAGCTGCTCCATCCATTTCCAATAGTCCAAACCATGCAGCGCACTTACACTGCCGATTGGCCCCCATTGAGCTCGGCCAAGCATGTTGAAAAAATCTCCCACTGCAAAACCAATACCACCCGCTAAAAAGCTGCAAAGCGTTACTTTTAATGCTGCTCGATTTTGCTGATAAATGAGATAAAAAATAACCGCTATGAACATACCGACACAACCCGACCAATTGTCACTCCGTGGCGGGGTCATATGCAATCCCAATAATTCTGTCAGTATTACATATCCTGCCAACCAACCACCAGCTAATATCATGATAAAAAAGCAAGCCTGCCGATGGCGGAGAACGATAGTTGTGTACAGACCAGCTACAAGCAAAGCAGGCAAAGCTGCAAACCAATCAGTGTCGTTAAAGGACCAGGTCTCCGCAAGCCGTGCGGTTAAACCGCTAAAGTCCATAACAAACCAAACGAGCCATAACGTGACCAAAGGCCACGCGAAACTCTCCAGATATGAGCGGGATTTAGTTACACTAAGCGCAAGTATCGCTGCACCAATCCCTGCCCATAATCCTCCAATCAGGAATAAGCTGGCATAACCATAAGCAACATCCGGCAGTGAAGAACTTGCCGTGTAGCCAATAACTATACCATAGCTCATTTGTCCTCCAAACGCCCATCCGATAGCACCGCACGTTGCCATAATAGTAGCACGCTGCCACCAGTCCTGTCTTCCGGAGGCCAAACATATAGAAAGCCCTAACAGGGCACCTGGAACCATCGCTCCGGCTTCATGGCCGTAGTCACCGCGAAAGCCCCAGCCAACCGACATAGCCAATCCCGACAAAATAATCCCAACTATTGCCAAACCAGATGTGTGAGTTTTCGTATCCATTGCTACCTCAGAAGATGAAATAATACGATCCCAATTTAAAATTCTATCCATCAAAAAAGTTTGCGCTCAAACCGATAAATCCGGTATAATATATGGTTCGCGATAAAATCCGTGAACCAGTTGGTTGGCTTGTTCATTATCCTTGAAACACTCGTTCTGCCGGTCAATCTCCAGCAATGGTCCGAGTGATACTGTTCTGGCGTTTACGTTAATTTCGTTGCCCTTAAGGTGCTCAAGCATCCGCTTAAACATGTCTCTGAATATCGGGATGTCCCGGACCTGGGTGCGCATTTCTTTGCGAGAGGCTTTCACACCAAGTCTGAGTGAAATATTGCCGGTATGGGTGATCGCAGTAGAAATATGTCCTTCAAGAACTTCAGCTTTTAAATCTTCCCGACGGCCATTACGAACCGCCTCAATGAAGTTGACAAAGTGATCACCACCACCGCTGAATTTTTTGACCTCTTTACCTTCGTTATCCCACGCTATGCCACGATAAAGACTTACCGAGCCGCCTTCACAATCCACAATCACGCCCACCCGTTCACCGCGAAACTCAGGCATTTCATCAGAACCTTTGGCTTTTGAGAGGTTGTGAACCTCATAAAACAGTGGTGCCTTAGGAAAATCATAATAGATTATCTGCGTATTCGGCACATCACAGGCATCGTTGAATACGAACCGGCCACCAATACTCATCACCCGGCGGGGAAGCATCTTCTCACCCAGGCACCATCGAGCCGCATCCACCTCGTGGACACCCTGATTGCACGATTCTCCGTCACCGGTGTTCCAGTCAAAGCTACAGTCATATTGGAGTTTGTTCCGATAGATTGGCACCTTTCTGGCGGGGCCACACCAGAGGTCATAG